>JAJRXB010000280.1 GCA_024276515.1 Chloroflexota bacterium | reverse complement strand
CTCTCCCCTACAGGGCCATCTTGCCGATTCGCCGATTTGCCGATTCGCTGATTCGCTGACTCGCTGACTCGCTGATTCGCTGACTCGCTGACTCGCTGATTCGCTGATTCGCTGATTCGCTGACTCGCTGATTCGCTGATTCGCTCAATCGGGCGTGATGTGAGTCCCGGTCTCGCCGGCCAGGGCGCGCTCGATGTTTTCCGGGTTGGTGATGATGGCCTCTTTGCCTCCATTCTCCAGGAACCAGAGGACCGCCCGGATTTTGGGTTCCATGCTGCCCTTCTTGAAGTGGACGCCTTCTTCCAGGTATCGCCTTGCCTCAGACAGGGTCATGTGGTCCACCCACCTCTCGTCGGGGGTGCCAAAGTTGAGGGCCACCTTCTCGACGGCCGTGCTGATGAGGAAGAGGTCGGCGTTGATGGAGGTGGCCAGCAGGCTGGAGGCGAAATCCTTGTCTATGACAGCCGCGACGCCCTTGAGATGTCCCTGCTCGTCGGCCACCACCGGGATGCCACCTCCGCCAACGGTGATGACAATCGCGCCAGACCCCAAGAGTGTCTTGACGGCGTCCAGCTCAACGACGCGCTTGGGCAGGGGCGATGGCACCACCCGCCGCCAGCCACGTCCGGCGTCTTCCACCACGTCCCATCCTTCCTGTTCTTTGCGCCGCAGCGCCTCGGCCTCGTCCATGAAGGAGCCAATGGGCTTGGTGGGGTTTTGAAATGCCGGATCGTCCCGATCCACCTAGACCTGGGTGACGACGGTGGCCACCGGCTTGTTGATGCCCATATCCAAAAAGTGGTTATACAAATTCTGTTGCAGCGCGTAGCCAATGGCTCCCTGGGTGTCGGCGCCGCACACGTCCAGCGGCACCTCGTGCAATTCGTGCCGGGCCAATTCAGAGCGACGCAGGATAAAGCCGACCTGGGGACCGTTGCCGTGGCCGATAGCCACGTCCCAGCCAGCTTTGACCATTTGGGCGATGTGGTAAGCCGTCTCGCCGGCAGCAGCGTACTGGTCCTCGACAGTCTTGTGGTCTTTATCCTTGATGAGTGAGTTGCCGCCGATAGCGACGACGGCGATACGACGGTTATGTTCAGTCATTGTTACCTCCATACTGATCTCTGTCCGCTACAAATTCCCCATCGTCAACGCCATCACCGCCTTCTGCACGTGCAGCCGATTTTCGGCGATGTCGTAAATGGCAGAACGGGGGCCACTGGCCACCTCGTCGGTCACTTCGTTGCCCCGGTCCACCGGCATCGGGTGGGTGAAGATGGCGTTGTCGGTGCGGGCCATTTTCTCGGCGTCGAGGGTCCACCCGGTGATCTTCATCGCCTTTTCGATTTCTTCTTGCTTTTTGAACTCGCCATCCTGGTAGGCATTGGGACTCATCCAATTGCGAGCGTAGACGATGTGCGCGCCATCCAGTCCAGCGACCGGGTCGTTGGTCACTTCAAAGGTGGTGTCGTTTTCTTCGCAGTTGCGCCTGGTCCACTCGATGACCTCCGGGTCCAGGTCGTAGCCGTCGGGGCGAGCCAGGGTGACGTGCATGCCAAAGCGGCTGGCAATGAGCAACGCCTCTTGCACGCTGCACCAACTGCGGGCCAGCGCGCCCTGGGCCCAGGTCAACACAAATTTTTTGCCCTCCAGCGCCCGATAGTTGGGACGACCGGGGCCTTCGCCGTACCACTCGGCCCAGCCCATCACGTCGGCCAGGCCCTGGAAGGGATGGAAGCGGTCATCGGCCATGTTGAGGATGGGCACGTCGGCCCAGCGGGCGTATTCGCGCAGCAGTTCGGTGCCAGCGCCGTAGTAGGGCACTTTGTCTTCCAGGATGCGGATGCCGATGCCGGCGGCGAAGCGGGCCATCACTTTGGCCGCGTCTTCCACCGTCTCCCCGGCCGTTTTACTGGTCTTGAAACGGCCGGCCGAGGGCGTCATGAACTGCGAGTGCCCTCCCAGTTCGGTCATCGCCGCTTCAAAGGAGATGCGGGTGCGAACGGAAGGATTGTAGAAGAACATGATGAAGGTTTTATGTTCCAGCAGGTGGGTGAATTCGAGGGAGAAGCGGTCGCGTTTCATCCGGGCGGCCAGGTCGAGGGCCTCTTCCAGTTCCCACTTCTCCCATTCCTGGGTGGTGATCAGGTCTCGTCCGTACAGGTCCATCTCGTTTCCTCCGGTAATCTGTTGGCAGACGGCAGACAACAGGACGGAAGACGAAGGACGAAGGAGGGTGAATCGATCCGCATTCGTCCTTCGTCTCCGGTCCCTCGTCGTTGGCGTCGGTCAATACCGTCCCCCCATCACCAGGGCCATCACCGCCTTTTGCGCGTGCAGACGGTTCTCGGCCTCGTCGTAGACCACCGACTTCCAGCCGCGCTTCACGTCGGTGCGATCAATCACGTCATTGTTCACTTCCCAGCCCCGGTCGGCGGGCAGGCAGTGCATGTAGATGGCTTCGTGATCGGCGGTTTCCATCAATTCGGAGGTCATCTTCCAGCTCTTGTACTGGTCGTTGATTTGCTTGGCCTTTTCTTCGTCGTCCTCGCCCACCGGCGGCTTGAAGAAGACTTTGGGGGCCCAGGCCTTGGGGTAGACGACGTGGGCGCCCTCGAAGGCGGATTCAAAATCGTTGGTGACGGTGAAGGTGCTGTTGTTCATCGCGGCGTTGGCTTCGCAGGCGGCGATGACTTCTGGATCAAGGTCGAACTCAGGCGGGTGAGCCAGCACGGTCTCGCAGCCCATCATGCTGGCGGCGATGATGGCGCTCTGGGGGACGGCGCGGGGTTTGTGGATGCTGGGGGAATAGGCCCAGCTCATCACGAACTTAATCCCCTTGAAGCCGCCGAATTTCTCCCGGACGGTCAGCACGTCGGCCAGCGCCTGGAAGGGGTGATACTTGTCGTCTTCCATGTTGAGGATGGGGATGTCGGACCAGCGGGCAAACTCGCGCAGCAGGGCGTTGGCCCCCCCGTACTCCCAGTCCACCGGATCGCCGTAGCAGCGGATGGCGATGGCGTCGCCCATCCGGCTGAGCACGCGGGCCACGTCGGAGACGCGCTCGGTGGAGTAGGCCACTTCCTTGCCTTCCAGGGCCGGCGTGTAGATTTTGTTGGGATCGAGGAAGTGGGCGTGACCGCCGAGTTGGGTCATCCCGGCTTCAAAGCTGTTGCGGGTGCGCAGGCTTTGGTTGTAGAAGAGCATAAACAGGGTCTTGGCCCGCAACAGGTGGTCGTGATACTCGCCCGTAGCGTAGCGGAGCTTGAGGTCGAGGGCCACGTCGAGGATGGTTTCGACCTCTTCTCTGCTCCAGTCGAGCAGGGTGAGGAAGTCTTTGCCTTTGAAACTGTCGGTTCTCATTTGTATCTTTCTCCTTGATTTAAGTATTGCGTACTGCGTACTGCGTATTGCGTGTTGCGTGTTGCGTGCTTCACGTTTTGCGCTCCACTCGTCTGACGACGTGGAACTTGAAAAATTCTGGCACGAAATAGTTGCGCGAAAAGCTGACGATTTCACCGGTGGCGGCGTACAGCGTCTCTTCCAGCAACAGCAAAACGGTGCCAGGTTCAATGTCGAGGTGCGCCGACTGATCTTCGTCGGCGCAGACAGGGAGGATGTCGGCGCGGGCATGGGCCAGGGCCAGACCGCTCCGCTCCAGCAGATAATCGAGCACCGATCCCTGAAAGCCGGCCTGCATATCCTCGACGCTGACGATGGCGGCGGGCAGCGCGTCAATCATATAGGCCACCGGCCGGCCGGCTGCCACTTTGGTGCGGGTGACGACGGTCAACGGAGTCCCTGGGGCTACCCCCAGCGAGTGGGCCAGGTCGCGGCTGGCCGGCTTCTCTTCAATTTCCAAATTTCTGGTTTGGATGGTGATCCCACGGCGGCGGACCAGGGTGTCTACGCTTTCCAGCGTTTCCAGCCCGCTGTCGATGATCAGGGGAGATGGTTCGTTGACAAAGGTGCCCACGCCCTGCCGGCGGGTGATCCATCCCCGCTCTTCGAAGGTGCGCATCGCTTCGCGCAGGGTGGAGCGGGAGATGCCCAATTGTTGGGCCAGTTCCGGTTCGGGGGGAAGCTGGTCGCCGGGTTGATAGACGCCGCTTTCCAGCAAGGCAATGAGCGCCTCTTCGGCGCGGACGTAAAGGGGACGGTTGTCCAGTCTTAACTTGGTCCTCGTCGGAGAAGTTGTTTCAGAAGAGGGAGGTGTCACCGTTGATAACCTCAAGAGCTCCGGCCAGCGAAAGTGGCCACAAGGCGGAGACTGCGCTGGGCGCTGATGACCTCATCCAGGGCACTCTGCATTTGTCTGAGGTCT
>JAJRXB010000279.1 GCA_024276515.1 Chloroflexota bacterium | reverse complement strand
GGGCGCGCTGAAAGAGGGGATGAAACGCGCCACCGGGGAATTCGTCGCCATTTTCGACGCCGATTTCGTGCCCGCCTCCGACTGGCTGCGCAAAACTGTGCCCTATTTCTTAAATCGGCCACGATTGGGGATGATCCAGACCCGCTGGACACACCTGAATCGCGACTATTCCCTTCTCACTCGTGCCCAGGCCATCGCCCTCGACGGCCACTTTGCCGTGGAGCAGACAGCACGTCACCGATCTGGACTATTGATGAATTTCAACGGCACGGCCGGCATCTGGCGCAAGCGTTGCATCGCCGACGCGGGCGACTGGCAGGGCGACACCATCTCCGAAGACCTGGACCTGAGCTACCGGGCTCAGTTGCGTGGCTGGGAGTGCATCTTCCTCCCCGACGTGGCAGCCCCGGCCGAGATTCCGCCCCAACTGGCCGCCTTCAAGCGACAACAATTCCGCTGGGCCAAAGGGTCCATCCAGTGTCTCAAAAAGCTGGCCAGGCCGGTGGCCGTCGCCAGACTGCCGTTCGCCGTGCGCTGGCAGGCGTTAATTCACCTGAGCACCTATCTTATCCATCCACTGATGCTGGTGTTGTTGCTCGTCAGCCTGCCGCTGATGCTCGTCGCCGGTCCTCTGCACCGACCGCTGGGCTTTTTGAGCCTGGCGAGCCTGGGACCACCGCTGATGTATGCCGTGTCGCAGCGAACGCTCCACCCGCGTGGCTGGCTGAAGCGATATGCTTTTATGCCGGTGTTGATATTGCTGGGGACGGGAGTGGCCCTGAGCAACACCCGGGCCGTGATCGAGGCATTGCTGGGAGTGGGCAACGTCTTCCGGCGCACCCCCAAATTCCGCATCGAGGCGCGCAGCGACCGCTGGCTCGACAGCCAATACGCGCTGCCGCTGGATGGGATGGTCATCGGGGAGTTGGCGCTGGCGGTTTACGCCATCGCCACGGTGATGGCGGCGCTGTGGCACGGCAACGTGTACGCCGCCCCCTTCCTGTCGCTCTACGCCGGTGGTTTTGGCTACGTGGGCTTGCAGGGGCTATGGGACGCCCGGCTCGATCTGGCGCTCTGGCTTCAGCGCGTGTGGAGGGGCGACTCTCTCCCCCAACGGTCGGGGACGTCACCCAGGCGAGTCATCCTGCCCGGTCGCCACTCATAACAAACGACCGCCGACCGCCTTTCGTCAACGGGTGTGTTTCAAACGACAGGAGTTACGCACTTGAGACCTCACAGGTTTTTGAACAGTGCCTGGTAGATGAACTCATACCCAAACGGGCACATTTTCACGCTTTGGAGAGCCTGTGGAAACCTGTGGGGAGACTACCTAACTGCGTAAGCCCTGTCAAATGAGTTGAGGTAACAGGCTGGGGTGCAGAATTCATTCTGCCAATGATCGGAAACCTGTTTTCTTGGCTGGGATTGCCTGGGGCGTGCTCAACAAGCAGGATTCGAGAGGATTGCCCCCGCAAAATTGTCGGAAAACGGGTTTCTTTGTTCCCAACTGTAACGGGCAGACACGTCGGTCTGCCCGTACAGGGTCAAGCCTCTTGATCGGCATCTGCGTCGGCGGATTTCTCGGCCGGCGCGGTCTTTGCCAGTTGGGGGGGAAGCTGGGGACCTTCTTGCATCACCAGTTGACCACGGAAGTAGCCATCCTCGTCCAGCAAAAACGACCCCACTTCTACGTCACCCCACACGCGCCCGGTGCTCAATATCTCCAGCCGGCCGCTGGCTTTGATCTTGCCGGTGACAGCCCCGCTGACCGATACGTTGCGGGCCACGATGTCGGCAGCAACCATCGCATTGGGACTCACGATCACGTTACCCACGGTCTCGATCACCCCTCCCTCGCACACGCCATCAATACGCACATTGCCGTCGCACTTCATACGTCCATCAAAGTTGGTGTTGGGTCCAATGATGGTCTCGATCTTGTCGAGCGGAGGTTTTTTATCGCCTTTGCCGAACACGTCCATCTCCTGTGTGGGGATTGTGTCACCGCCGGTATGAGGTAATCACGGCAGTCACTATACCGCAAGGCGGACTTTTTGTCAACGCCGGCGTTTGGGGGCGTGCGTTCGATAGGGCGGCGTTCCATAGCCACCCCGCCTGGGCCGACCCGGCCGCCGCCGGCATACCACGCCTGGTCAGGGGTCACAGACCCCTGACGAGCTGAGATCACAGATCCCTGACGAGCGGAGGTCACAGACCCCTGACGAGCGGAGATCACAGACCCCTGACGAGCGGAGGTCACAGACCCCTGACGAGCGGGAGGGCGCATTTCAGTTTTATGGCGGATTTTGTGCCAGGGCACAAACGCGGTTGAAACCGCTCCTGCAGGCCTGACGGCCAGGCGTCCACCTCCCGTGGACGCCAGCGCGTCGGCGCAGGCCGACGCCTCGGCCTG
>JAJRXB010000278.1 GCA_024276515.1 Chloroflexota bacterium | reverse complement strand
TATATGCGCTGACCGCCGATCACCCCGATCGCGCCCGATTCAAGGCCTTGCTGTCCCGGATTGATGATCTCCAGGCCTTGCAGGCCGCCCAGCACATCCTGGTCCGCTGTGGAGCGGTCAGTTATTGTGTCTATCACGTGGTCCAACGCCATCAGGCTGCCCGACGACTTCTCGATGACATGCCGCTGACTGATCCGACCCCTATGCGCGATTTGCTCGCCCGGCAGGTAGAGCCGTTGGTGACGTTGCTACGGGGCATGGGGGTGGAGAATTCCCTGGAACTTGGAGGTGTTTGAGGTGAACACCCATGGACACGACTTCCCCCGTATACCCAATGGGCGGCTTATTTCGCTTTCAGTTCTTGTGCTCTTGGTATGTCTCTTTTACACCTATGCCGCCGCTTACGTGGCGCCATACTCTGGTGTTGAAGTCAGTGGTGATCTGATAGTCGAAGCACTTGATCCGTGCGCAGCCGACGCAGCGTGGTGTGAGGCTAACCAAGGAACCCTCCAGCTTGGCGATCAATTGCTGACCATTGGTGATTTGACCTATGCCGAGTCCTTACGTGACCGAAGCCGCGTTCCCTTTGCTGGCTATAAACCCGGCGACCGGGTGCCCATCACCTTCCGCCGGGCCGGGGAGGAGCGGACCGTCTATTGGCGGATGCTGGGCCCCACTCCTGTCAGCCGGATCCGTCGCCTGGTGCGCAGCGTGCTGACGTATGCCCCCTTCTGGTTGGCGGGGACTCTTATCCTGCTCTTCTTACGGCCGCGCGACCGGCGTTGGCGATTGTTAGTCTTGTTTAGCTATACGACTGCTATCTGGCTGGCGGCGGGGATTTATTCGAACCTGAGGGTAGCTTATGCCTCGCCGGTGCAACATGCACTTGCCTGGCTGTTAGCACCTGTCTATCTTCATCTCCATCTTGCCGTTCCCAGCCCCCTTCTCCGGCGCTACCAGCGCCGCCTTCTGTTACCCCTGTACGCAATTGCTGCCATTTTGGCTGGCCTGGAACTTTTTCAGGCTCTGCCCAGAACCGCTTTCTACCTGGGCTTGTTGGCAGCCTTCCTGGGCAGCTTGGGGGTGTTGGTCTTTCGATTGCTGACCAGCCCCTCGGCTGCGGACAGGGTGGCCACGCGCCTGATGCTGGTCGGGATCGGCCTGGCGTTGGGGCCGGGGATTATGCTGGCGGTCATTCCCGCGTTTCTGGGAGCGGCTGAGCCGAGAGGGTTGGTCCTGAATGTGGTCACGTTCGCCATCCCTCTGCTGCCGTTGTTTTACATTTATGCCCTCTACAAGCGCCGATTGGGCACCCTGGAGTTCCGGGTCAATCGCCTGCTGAGCACGTACAGCTTCGCCTCTTTGTATGTAACCACCTTCATCCTGATTTTCCTTTGCGGAAGTTGGTGGATCCGTTTACCCGATAACCTGGTGGCTTTCAGTTTGACGGTTTCGACCGTCTTCGTCGTCGCTGCACTGCCTTTGCGCACCCGGTTTCAACGGTTGATCAACCGGCTGGCCTACGGCACCGAACACGACCCGGAC
>JAJRXB010000277.1 GCA_024276515.1 Chloroflexota bacterium | reverse complement strand
GGAGAACCCGTCAGCCCACCCAGCGAGACTCGAACCCTTTATTGGCAGTAGCATTTGGGGTAGTCCCCCCGTTGGTTGACGATGAGCTACGAAGAGATTCTTCTGCACCTCAGCAATATCCATGAGCGTCTGAACATCAGATACCTGTACGCGCTCTCGGGCATAACGCACGACCAACTCGAACGGTTTCGTCAGGTGTGGCCGACCATCGAACGTGCTCGTCGCCGGCTGGTGATGCGCAGTCTGGTGGAATTGGTGGAACACAGCTTCGAGGTCAACTTCGATCCCATCTTTCTGCTGGCGATGGCAGATGAGGACAGCGAGGTTCGAGCGGCAGCCATCGACGGATTATGGGAAAACGAAGACCAGGCCCTCATCGGACCGCTGGTCCATTTGTTGCGCGCCGACGAAGCAGCCAACGTTCGGGCGGCGGCGGCCATAGCGCTGGGACGCTTCGTTTTGCTGGGCGAACTGGAGGAAATTGACCGCGCCCCTGCTATGCTGGCGGAAGAGGCGCTGCTGGAGACGATTCACCAGGCGGGAGAAGACCTGGAGGTGCGCCGTCGCGCCGTCGAAGCCATTGCCTATTCGGGAGAAGCTGGCGTGCGCGAAATCATCGAAGCGGCCTACTACGACGAGGACGAAAAGATGCAGGCCAGCGCTCTGTTCGCTATGGGCCGCAGCGCCGACCCCTACTGGCGCAAATTGCTCCTCAAGGAATTGCGCAATCCCAACTCCGAACTTCGCTTCGAGGCGGCCCGTGCCTGCGGTGAGCTGGAGATCTCCCTGGCCGTGCCTCACCTGGCCCGGATGGCCTTCGAAGATGCGGACCGGGAGGTTCAGGGAGCGGCCGTGTGGGCTCTGGGTCGCATCGGCGGACGTGAAGCCAGAGCTGCCCTGGAAGCCTGTTGCCAGAGCGACGACGAAGTCTTGATCCAGGCCGCTACCGACGCCCTCGACGAAATGGACCTGATGGGCGAAATCGTTGCCATCCCGCTTTACGAGGATTTCGACGAGTACGAATGACATAAGCATCCAACGAAGCTCTCAGAGAGCCGTGCGAAGGCTCCGAAGTGCGTGTGATCCCGGCGTTTTCAACCCAAAACGAAACCTTCGCAAGGCTTTTTCACTTTATTAAACAATCCTATGAGCACATTCCTGGGCGTTGCCTACAACATCATAGGCCCCATCTTCCTCATCGTTGGGCTCGCCGTGCTGCTCGACCGCCGCTTTGCCCCCGACCCCCGGGTCTTCTCTCGCGTCGTCGTTTATCTGTTCAGCCCCTTTCTCGTCCTCAACGGCATTGCCCGATCAGATTTGCGGGCAGGGGAAATCGGGTTGATCGTGGCGATGGCAATCCTCTTGATTTTGCTGGTCGCCCTGGTGGGATGGGGTCTGGCCCGCCTGTTTCGCTTCGACCGCAAACTCAAAAGCGCCTTTATGCTCAGCGTGGTCCTTATCAACGCCGGCAACTACGGCCTGCCCCTCAACGAGTTCGCTTTTGGATCGGCCGGCCTGCAACGGGCCATCATCTTCTTCGTGGTGACGGCGGTGACAACCAACACCCTGGGCGTTTACCTGGCCTCGCGCGGCGCGGCTTCGGTGCGGCAATCACTGCTGAACGTGTTGACCGTCCCCCTGCCCTACGCCACCGCCCTGGGACTTTTTCTCAACATGCGCAACGTCGTTCTGCCGCTCCCCATCGAGCGGGTGATCACGCTTTTGAGCCAGGCGACAGTGCCGTGTATGCTGGTCGTCCTGGGACTGCAACTTTCGCGCACGTCGGTGAAGGGGCGGATAGGCCCCATCCTGCTGGCGACCGTCGTGCGCCTGGCGATTGCCCCGCTCATCGCCTTCCCGCTGACCAGCCTGCTGGGCCTCTCGGGCTTGGCGCGACAGGTTTCCATCGTCGAAGCCAGCATGCCCTCCGCCGTGATGAGCGGTGTGCTCGCCACCGAATTCGGCAGCGACGCCGAGTTTACCACCGCCGTCACCCTGATCAGCACCCTGGCCAGTATCGTTACCCTGAGCGTTTTGCTCTCGTTGGTGATGTGAGGGAAAGATGAAGCACGGAAACGGAGACCGTGGTGACGCCCGACAACGGGCGCTCTGGCTGTTGAACGAGGGAGCCAGACTTTTGCGCGAGCAGCGACCGGGCGAGGCAGCCGACCGACTTGAACTCGCCCGGAAACTCGACCCAACCAGCGTCGAAGTAGCCATCAACCTGGGTGGGGCCTACGTGATGCAGGGCCGCCACGCCGACGCCGTGCCGATTTTGGAAGAGGCCAGCCGCTCGGAGCCCAACAACGTGATGGTTTGGATCAACCTGGCTGCCGCCTACCTGGGCTATCTGGAATCCTCGGACGAAGAGGGGCAGCAAAAGGCCATCGCCGCCTTTGAACGAGCCCTGGCCCTCGACGCAAAAGCCCCCAGCGTCAACTACAACCTGGGCCTCATCTACAAGCAACGAGGCGAGACAGAAAAGGCTGCCGCCCACTTTTGGCGCGCCCTCGACGTAAACCCCTCCGACGACGACGCCCGGATTCGCCTGCGCCAGCTCGGTCACGAGTCCGAGTAGGGGCGAACCCGCGTGTTCGCCCAACGGGCAGACACATACCATCCTGCCTGTGCCTGCGGCGCAAGCGCAGGCGGCACGGGGTCGGTCTGCCCCTACAACTCAGGAACAACTCTATTGATTATGTCGTGTTGACGACACGGCCTGTTTTATGGTAAGATAACAGTGTGCTCTGCAAAAAGAGCCGCACCGGGCCGGCCCGGCCGGCGAAGCTCTGCCAGACAACGCGGCGAGGAGGAGGGTGTCACAATGATCGAGCAACCCCGAACGATACGTAGCCTGGGCGTGTCCCTTATGGTCGTCGTGCTGGCAGCGGTCACGCTGGCTGCCTGCACCCTGCCCCGGCCCGGCCCTCGCCCCACCCCAACTCCCCCCTTCCCTTCCATATCCTCGCCGGCCGTGCTCCGGTTCCCCGCAGAGTCGGCCAGAGTCATCCCCGATCAGCCGACGATGGTGCCCGGCCAGATTATTCTCAAACTCAACACCCAGCCCGCTCTTCAAGCCCTCAACGCCAGGCCGGAGGCTGACGGCATCATTGCCGTCGGCGTGCCCGGCATTGACAGTTTGAACCGGCAGTTCGGCGTCACCGCCCTCGACCCGCTGGTCAAGCCGCTGGCCCAGGCGTCGGGGGAAACCGTCCAGTCGTTTGTGGCCCGCCAGCCGGAATTGCTGGGACTGTACGTGGCGAGCTTTGACCCTCAACACGACCCCAATGCCGTCGCCTCGGCCTACCAGGCCGAACCCAGCGTCATCTTCGCCGAGCCGAATTACTATGCCTACGTCAGCGACCAGCCCACAGCGCCGCCCGCCCTCACCCCTAACGATCCGTACTTCAGCTTTCAGTGGGATATGCCCCTGATCCAGGTACCCGAGGCCTGGGACGTGTCCACCGGGCAGGGGGTGCTGGTCGCCGTGCTCGACACCGGCATCGCCTACGAAACGTTCGACGTCTACCAGCAGGCTCCCGACCTGAGCAACACCCACTTTATGCCCGGCTACGATTTCATCAACAACGACCAACACGCCAACGACGACGAAGGCCACGGCACCCACGTTGCCGGGACCATCGCCCAGAGCACCAACAACAACCAGGGAGTCAGCGGTGTGGCCTTTGGCGCGACGCTGCTGCCGGTCAAAGTGCTTGACAGCCGGGGGCAGGGCAGCTACGATACCATCGCTCAGGGCATCATCTATGCCGCCGACCGGAGGGCGAAGGTCATCAACATGAGCCTGAGCGGGCAGGCGGGCTCCAGCGCCCTGGCCGAAGCGATAAACTATGCCACCCGCAAGGGCGCGCTCGTCGTCGCTGCTGCCGGCAACAGCGGCGGGGCGGTGGAATATCCGGCCGCCTACGACAGCGTGCTGGCCGTCGGCTCGGTGGGGTTCAATCGCAATCGGGTGGGTTACAGCAACTTCGGCCCGCAGATCGAACTGGTCGCCCCCGGCGGGGACACCGACGCAGACCTGAACGGTGACGGCCACCCCGACGGCATCCTCCAGCAGACGTTTCGGGGGAGCGTGACCAACTTTGGCTTTTATTTTTACGAGGGGACTTCGATGGCCGCCCCCCACGTCTCCGGCGTGGCTGCGTTGCTCTTCGCTCGCAACCCGGCTGCCACGGCCGGCCAGGTGCGCCAGGTTTTGCAGTCAACCGCCCTCGACCTGGGCCCGGCCGGGCGCGATAACGAATATGGCTACGGACTGGTGCAGGCCGCGGACGCCCTGACCGCCATCGGCGGCGGGCCATCCCCGGCGACGCCCACCCCACCGCCCACCGCCACCGCCACCCCCGCACCACCAGGGGCAACCCCGTCGCCGACCCCGGTCGTGCCGCCGCCCCCCACTCCCACCCCCACCCCGGGGCCGGTTTCAGGGAATCTGATCGTCAACGGCGGCTTTGAATCGGACGAGGGATGGACGTTTAGCCTCACGCGCTGGCCGGGCAGCTACAGCAGCGACGTGGTCCACAGCGGCGCTCGTTCCGCCCGCCTGGGCATCGTGGATGGCCCCGACCGCTACAGCTACTCGTCTGTCTGGCAAAGTGTCACCATCCCTGCCGACGCCCGCCGCGTCACCCTCACCTACTGGGTCTATCCGATGAGTGACGACACCTTCCCCATAGACCTGCAACTGGTGTTGGTGCTCGACGAGCACTTCCGCGTGATCAGCTACGCCGAGCGGACGCTTTCGGACTCGCGGCAGTGGATTCAGCGCAGCTACGATATGACCCCCTTCGCCGGTCGTACTGTCACCGTCTACTTTGGCGTCGTCAACCGGGGGAGCACAGGCAAGACCAGCGCGATGTACGTGGACGACGTAACCCTGACTTTTGAACGGTGATCCAGAAGGGGTATTTTTGAGGGATCGCCCCAGAATGGGGGTGCGGAGCACTGTCGGTTTGTTCCGGGGCGACGAAGCCCGCCGCAGCGCCGGCATCCCATTGCAGCGTGGGTTTGAGCCTCCCGCAGGTTTCAGGTAGTCTCCCCGTTAAGCGTTGATGATGTTTGGGAGTGCAAGGGCTTGCCCTCTCCCTCCCCTTCGTAGGGGGAAGGTTGGGGTGGGGGTGGAGGGGACGCCGGAGAAACTCCTTACGCCCCGGACGGAATCTCTCTCCGGACGAGATGCCACCCTCCCCCGGCCCCTCCCCGTCAGGGAGGGGTGAACGCTTACCTCGATAGTACTACAACGTTGCTTTTGTGCGAGTAGTAGTCACACAGCGTTTGCAAGGGACAGATCTCGCACCTGGGGGCACGGGCGTTGCAAATCTCTCGACCGTGGCGGATGACGTTCAGGTGGAAGGGGTAGTAAACCTCGGCGGGCAACAGGGCCTCCAAAAGGTCGTGGGCCTTTTCCGCCGACACTTTGGGGCCGATGAGACCGAGCCGCCGGCTGACGCGGTGGACGTGGGTGTCCACCGGGAAGGCCGGCATGCCCAGCGAGAAGAGCAGGATGATGGCAGCGGTCTTGGGACCGATGCCTTTCACCTGGGTCAGCCAGGCTTTGGCCTGGTCAACGGGCAGTTCTTTCAAAAAGTCAAGGGTTAGCTCGCCGCGCTCTTGGGTGATGAATTGCAGCGCCGCTTTGATGCGAGGTGCTTTTTGCTGGGCCAACCCGGCCGGCCGGATCGCCTCTTCGATGGCCGCCACCGGCGCGTCGCGCACCGCTTCCCAGGTGGCAAAACGCGCCCGCAGGCGGTCGAAGGCTTTGTCTCGATTGCCATCGGAGGTGTTTTGACTGAGGATGGTGCTGACGACCTCGGATATGGGGTCCAGGTGGGGCCGCCACTGCGGCAGGCCATAAATATCCATCAACCGCCGGTGGACAGCCTGGGCTTTTTCGGCTTGCGGATTTTTCATTCTGCAATCAAGCGTCCATCAGGGCGGCGACGCCCGGCAATTCTTTGCCCTCTAAAAACTCCAGCGACGCCCCACCGCCGGTGGAGATGTGACTCATCTTGTCGGCCAGACCGCTTTGCTCCACGGCAGCCGCCGAGTCGCCACCGCCGATGATGGTGGTGGCGTCTTTCAAATTGGCCAGCGCGCGGGCGATGGCGAAGGTTCCCTCGGCGAAGCGGGAGAACTCGAAAACGCCCATCGGCCCGTTCCAGACGACGGTTTTGGCCGCCGCCAGCCGATTGGAGAAGTGGGCAACGGTGGCCGGGCCGATGTCCAGGATGCGCCAGCCGTCAGGGACCTGGTCCACGGGGACGACCCGGGCCTGAGCCTCGGCGTCGAAGCGGTCGGCGACGACGCAGTCCACCGGCAGCACCAGTTTGTCGCCCGCCGACTCCAGCAGGTCGCGGGCCGTGTCCAGCGCATCCTCCTCCACCAGCGAATCCCCCACGTTGAGTCCCTGCGCCTTGAAGAAGGTGTTGGCCATGCCGCCACCGACGAGCAAAGAATCTACCCTGGACATCAGATTCTGGATGACACCGATTTTGTCGGAGATCTTTGCCCCTCCCAGGATGGCCAGGAAGGGGCGTTCAGGGTCGGCCAGGGCACGGCCCAGGTAGGCGAGCTCCTTTTCCATCAGAAGGCCGGCGACGGCCGGCAGGTGATGGGCAACTCCCACCGTGCTGGCGTGGGCGCGGTGGGCGGCACCAAAGGCGTCGTTGACGAATATATCGCCCAGCCGGGCCAGGCCCTCGGCCAGCAGCGGGTCGTTTTTCGTCTCGCCCGGCTTAAAGCGAGTGTTCTCCAGCAAGATCACGTCGCCCGGCTGCATCGCGTTGACGGCGTTTTCCACCCGAACGCCAACGCAATCATCCAGCTTGGTGACGGGGCGTCCGAGCAACTCGCTCAAACGGTCGGCGACCGGGTCCATACGAAGTTCTGGCCGGGGCTTGCCCTTGGGCCGGCCCAGGTGACTCATCAGCACCACAGCCGCGCCGTGGTCGAGCAGATATTGGATGGTGGGCAGCGCAGCGCGGATGCGCCGGTCGTCGGCCACGACGCCATCTTTGAGCGGCACGTTGAAATCAACGCGCACCAGCACGCGCTTGCCCTTTACGTCTACGTCGCGGACGGTCTTTTTGTTCATAGCGATTCCTCTTAAGCAAAAGCAGGTGACAGTCACTTTGGCGCGGTTACAGACGAAAGACGAACGACGAAGGACGTGCTTTCGTCATTGGTCCTTCGTCGTTCGTCCCTGATCGTGGATTACAGCTTCGAGGCCATCAAATTGGCCAGGTCGGCGGTGCGGCAGGAATATCCCCACTCGTTGTCGTACCAGGCGACGACCTTCAGCATGTCCCCTTCGCCACCGAGCACCTGAGTGAATTGCAAGTCCACCGAACTGGAGTGTGAGTCTCCCTTGTAGTCAATGGAGACCAGCGGCTCGTCCACGGCGGCCAGGATGCCCTTCAGCGGACCGGCGGCCGCATCGCGGAAGGCCTGGCGCAGTTCCTGGGTAGTGGTCTTCTTTTCCACGATGGCGGTGAAGTCCACGATGGAGACGGTGGAGGTGGGGACGCGCAGGGCGTAGCCGTCGAACTTACCTTTGAGTTCGGGGATGACCAGGGCCACGGCCTTGGCCGCGCCGGTGGTGGTGGGGATGATGCTCAGCGCGGCAGCGCGGGCGCGACGCAGGTCCTTGTGTGGCAGGTCGAGGATGCGCTGGTCGTTGGTGTAGGCGTGGATGGTGGTCATCAGACCCTTGACGATGCCAAAGTTGTCGTTGACGACTTTGGCCGCCGGGGCCAGGCAGTTGGTGGTGCAAGAGGCGTTGGAGACGATGTGGTGCTTGGCCGGGTTATACCTGTCGTCGTTGACGCCCAGGACGATGGTCAGGTCTTCGCCTTTGGCCGGGGCGCTGATGATGACCTTTTTGGCACCGGCCTGGATGTGTTTGCCGGCCTTCTCCCGGTCGCGGAAGAGCCCGGTCGACTCGATCACGATGTCCACACCCAGGTCGCCCCAGGGCAGATTGGCCGGGTCGCGCTCGGCCAGAACTTTGAGCAGCACCCCGTCGATCAGTAGCCCGCCATCGGTCACTTCTACCGTGCCATCGAACCGACCGTAGTTCGAGTCGTATTTGAGCAGGTGAGCCATCGTCGGCACGTCGCCGATGTCGTTGACGGCCACGACTTCCAGGGTGTCGGGGTAAAAGTCCCGGATGGCTTTGAACACCTGCCGACCGATACGGCCAAATCCATTGATGCCAATTTGGGTGGTCATAAAAAATCCTCCTTATGAGAGTTCTGTTCAGAGCGACTGGAAAATGTCGCTGGCGCTGACGACGCCGATGATGTTGTGCCCGTCGAACACGAACACGCGGCGGATGCGGTCACGTGCCATCAAACGGGCGCACTCTTGCAGCGAGGCATCGGGGCGGACAGTGGTGACCGGTTTGCTCATCACCTCGATCACTTCCACCTGGTTGGGGTCTTTGGCCGGGGCGACCAGTTTGTGCACGATGTCCGTTTGGGTGATGATGCCCCAGGTGTCGGATGGCGACACGGGTTCAACCAACAGGCTGCCGACCTGACGATCTCGCATGCGCTGGATTGCCTCAGCGACGGTGGCATGGGGATGAATGGTAGCCACATCCTTCGTCATCGTTTCTTGAGCGGTCCTCACGATCAAGCCTCCTCGTCGAGTCTTTACAGGGTGTCGTCACTGGAACCCTTTTTGTTGTTCGTACCACGTGATCAATTCGCGGGCCAGTTTGGCCGGGTCGTGTCGCCAGGGCTGTTGCCCGTCCACCACGTCGGCGACGATGACCTGATAGCTGGAATCGGCTGGGGTTGTCAGGGGGACCTGAGTCAGGGTCCAATCTGCGGGCAGGGGATGATCGAAGTTGTTGTTAGCCAGCACGAAGGGGAAGAGCCCTGGCCCGGTGTGGCGCTCGATGGCCTGGACGTGATCGCCCAGGGTGAACCCTTCTGTCTCACCAAGCTGCGTCGCCACGTTGCACACGTAGATTTTGAGAGCATCGCTGGCCCGAATGGCGCGGACAATGTCGTCAACCAGCAGGTTGGGCAACACGCTGGTGAAGAGGCTGCCCGGGCCGGCGATGATCAGGTCCGCGTCGAGGATGGCGCGCAGCGCCGGCGGGTAGGCCGGCACGTTGGCCGGTTCAAAATACACGCGCTCGATGGGCTGACGCGCTTCGGGGATGGCACTTTCGCCCGCCACGCGCCGGACAGCCGCTGCCTCGTCTACCAGGTCGGCGCAAAGAGTCACATTTTGCAGGGTAGAGGGGAGAATCTGCCCTCGGATGGCCAGCACGCGCCCCGATTCTACCAGGGCTTTTTCAAAACTGCCCGTCACGCCGGCCATAGCGGTGATGAAGAGGTTGCCAAAGCTGTGGCCGTCCAGGGTGTGCCCATCCTCGGGTTCCCGGCGCACGGCCGGGAAGCGATACTGAAAGAGCTGGGTGGTCAGGGCTTCGTCGTCGGCCAGGGCGGCGATGCAATTGCGGAAGTCGCCGGGGGGAAGGACTCCCAACTCGCGCCGGAGCTTGCCAGAGCTGCCGCCGTCATCGGCCACGGTGACGATGGCGGTGATGTGGTCGGTGTGAGCCTTCAGCCCTCTGAGCAAAGTGCTCAACCCGGTGCCGCCTCCCAACGCAACGACTTTGGGGCCCCGTTGTCGCTTTCGATGCCGATAGACTGCATCAACCACGCTGGTGCTGCCGGGTGGCACAAAAGCAGCCAGCAATGAACGGTTGAGTTGATAAATGGCCACCCCTGTCAGCCCGAAACCGATCAACAGCAGGGCCAATACTCGTGCCCAGCCGGGTATCATTTGCAAAGTTAAGGTACGCCAAAATAATGGCTGGAGTTGCGCAGGGGTGTTCGTATCATAAAGCAAGTGAGCGAAACCCAGCCCCAGTGTGGTGATGCCCAACAACAACAAAAGCAGCCACCGTTTGACTCCTAAACCCGGGTAGAGCCATTTTCGGGTGGCTGTTACCTTGCGCCACATTGCTCGCATTCCACCAGCGTCAGTCAGACCCTATGACGTGTGAAACTATTATAGCCCATCTCCAGGGGCGAGTCAAAGCATAGTAGGGGCGAGGCATCCCCAACATCGGGTTCGCCAAGCCAGGCTCCTTTAACGGACCGAAGGACTTCACAGCGCAAGGCTTGGGTCGGAATGCCTCGCCCCTACGCCCTCCTTTTTAGGCCAGGCTCCGGGTGAGGCTGACCTGTGTGTGGACGTGTCGCCGGGCCAACTCGGCGAAGAAGGGCTCTGGCTCGATCACCGCCTCGGGCGGGAAGACGCCGGCCTGGGAGATGCGGCCGGCCGCCAGCCAGTGGGCGGTGATGGCCGGCGCCACGCCGGTGGGCCGCGAGCCAACGGTGGTCAACGTTCCCAGCCGGTAAGTCACCTGTTCTCCCTTTTGCGTGCCCGTCACCTCGGTGACGATCTCCTTTTTCCAGCCTGTCCCAGTTCTGGGGCCTGTCCCAGTTCTGAGGCCTGTCCCAGTTCTGAGGCCTGTCCCAGTTCTGGGGCCTGTCCCAGTTCTGGGGCCTGTCCCGGCTCCGGGGCCGGTGGGGTCGGCTGGCTCGTCCGCGAAAGCTTCCAGGGGTGGGGTGTAGGGAGCCATCAGCTTCACGAACAGGTCGCGGGGTTTTACCATCACCCCTTTCACCTCCACCGGCTCGCTGCTGGCAAAACCCAGGTCGGCGAAGAGTTTGATTTTGCGCAGCGCCGCCTCCGAAAGTCCCCAATAGTTAATCTTGAAGAAACACTCTCGCACCCCTTTGTCGGCGTACGTCACCGGCAGGGTGGCGACCTCTGAGTGCAGCGAAAGGTGTGTCTTCAGCAGGCCAAGCGGCGGCTGGAACCAGTAGTCCTCCTCTTCCGACAGTGGCTCGCAGGTGAGGAACTGTCCATCGCGGAAGACCACGGGCGACATGGTCAGTTCGTCGAGGATGGTGGGAATGGCGTAGCCAAAGAAGATGTCGTCGCCGGGGGGCGGCTTGATGCCGTCGTAGATGTGGATGGTTTCGATGGTGTCCAGCCGTTCGGCGGCGTAGCGCGTCTGCACGTTGGGGATGCCGGGCGCGCTGCCCATTCCCAGCACAGCGGTGATGCCCGCTGCCTTGAACTTTTCGTGCAGTTCCAGTTGCTTGCGGGTGGTGTAAAAGAGGCCGCCCAGGTCCACGTAACGGACTTTCGCTTCCAGGCAGGCTTCCATCACCGGCAGGTTGAAGTAGTAGACGGTAGCGTTGAGCAGGCTGTCGGCCCCGCGCAACAGAGAGACCAGCGACGCCTGGTCGGTGGCGTCGGCGGGTTGCACGCTGATTTTGGTGCTGTTCAGGATGGCGGCGACCTGCCGAGCCAGGTCCACGTCCAGGTCGGCGATGACCACCTGGTCCACTTCGGGGTTCAGGGCCAGGTCACGAACGGCGATGCGGCCCATCGAGCCGGCGCCGCCGAGCACGACGATCTTCATTTCATTCCTCTCCCTTCAACCGTCTCCCTGCCTCTTCCAGCGTTTCCAGCCGCTTGGGGAAGGCGAAGCGCACCAACCGTCGCCCCAGCGCCCGGTCGTGGTAAAAGCTGCTCCCCGGCACCACCGCCACCTTCTTCTCGACGGTCAGCCAGCGGGCGAAGGTTACGTCGTCACCCGGCGGCTGCTCCGCCACCTCGGGCCGAACGGCAGAGAAATCGGCCATCACGTAATAGGCTCCCTCCGGCGGTGCAGCGCGAAAGCCTGTCTCTTTCAGAATGGTCATCATCTTCTCCCGGCGGGCGGTGTAGGCACGGATCAACCCGGCATAATAGTCGTCGGGCAGGGCCAGGGCCACGGACGCCGCCTCTTGCAGGGGCGTGGGCGCGCAAATGGTGAGAAAGTCGTGGACGGTGCGCACGGCGTTCGACAGCGCCGGGGGCGCGATCACCCAACCCACCCGCCAGCCGGTGGCGGCGTAGGTTTTGCTCAACCCGCTGATGGTGATGGTCCGCTCCGCCATGCCGGGCAGGGTGGCGGGAGGGACGTGTTCGCGTCCATCGTAAAGGATGTGCTCGTAGATCTCGTCGGTGATGGCAATTGTGTCGTGCTCAATGCACAGATCGGCGATGAGTGCCAATTCCCGGCGGGTGAAGACACGTCCGGTGGGGTTGTGGGGTGTGTTGACGATGATCGCCGTGGGCCGTCGGGCGAAGGCGGCACGCAGGCGGGTTTCGTCCAGCGCGAAGTCGGGCGGCGACAGGGGAACCCAAAGTGGCTCGCCCCCGGCGAAGAGGACGCCGGGCAGGTAGTTTTCGTGGGCCGGCTCCAGGATGACCACCCGGTCGCCGGGGTCCACCACGCCCAGCAGCGCGGCGATGATCGCCTCGGTGACGCCACAGGTGATGGTCACGTCGGTCTCGGGGTCCACCGCCATGCCGTACCAGCGGGCGTATTTGTCGGCCAGCGCGGCCCGCAGCCGTGGGGAGCCCCAGGTAATGGCGTATTGGTTGTAGCCGCTTTTCAGTGCCTCTGTCGCGGCGGCGAGCACCTGGCGGGGCGGGTCAAAGTCGGGGAAGCCCTGCGACAGGTTGAGGGCGTTGTGCGCTTCGGCCAGCCGCGTCATCTCGCGGATGACCGATTCGGTCAATCCGGTCAGGCGTTGTGCTGGATTCATCGGTCGCCTCCTGACGCCGGTATCATATCACAATCACTCTGACTCGGCAACAACTTTGCGCTTTCGGGCGCGGTCGGGAGACCGGCCCGAGCCGAGGGGAGACTCGCCGCTGTGGCCGGTCTCCGACCGAGCCACGACGGGAGGCCGGCCCGGGCAAAGGGCGCGGTCGGGAGGCCGGCCCGAGCAAAGGACTGTTGCTGTGGCCGGCCTCCGACCTCTCGCCGCTGTGGCCGGTCTCCGACCGAGCCACGACGGGGGCCGGCCCGAGCAAAGGGCGCGGTCGGGAGACCGGCCCGAGCAAAGGACTCTCGCCGCTGTGGCCGGTCTCCGACCGAGCCACGAGGGGGTCGATCCCCCACTGTTGCCTCTCCTGCCTTCATATGGTACACTACGACGAATTTTTGAACGAGGAGACCGATGATGCAAATTCAGTTCTGGGGAGCTGCCCGCACCGTCACCGGCT
>JAJRXB010000276.1 GCA_024276515.1 Chloroflexota bacterium | reverse complement strand
CCTGGTGGCGACGCTGGCTGGCCGTCACCGGGCCGGCGCTGATGGTGGCGGTGGGGTACATGGACCCCGGCAACTGGGCCACCGATCTGGCCGGTGGGAGTCGCTACAACTACGCCCTCATCTGGGTGCTGTTGATGTCGACCGTGATGGCGATCCTGTTGCAGCGGCTGGCCGCCCGGCTGGGCGTCGCCAGCCGTCGAGACCTGGCCCAGGCCTGCCACGAGGAGTACCCGGCGTGGGTTAACATTCCCCTTTACGTACTCGCCGAGATCGCCATCACCGCCACCGACCTGGCCGAAGTACTGGGCTCTGCCATCGCCTTGCAGCTCCTCTTTGGATTGCCCCTCCTCTACGGCGTCCTGTTGACGGCCCTCGATACCCTGCTGTTGCTGATGATGTCGCACTTCGGCATCCGCAAGCTGGAGGGGGTGGTGATGGCCCTGGTGGGCACGATTGGCGTGGCCCTGCTCATCGAGATTATCCTGGGCAGGCCTGAGTGGGGAGGGATTGTTCGCGGCTTCGTCCCCTCGCTGCCCGACGCCGCCGCGTTGTACATCGCCGTCGGCATTCTGGGGGCAACGGTGATGCCCCACAATTTGTATCTGCATTCTTCGCTGGTGCAAACACGCAAAGTGGGTCGCAACCGCGAGGAACTCAGAAAGGCGATTCGCTGGAACACCATCGATTCTGCCGTCGCCCTGAACCTCGCTTTCCTCGTCAACGCCGCGATTCTGGTTATGGCAGCCGCGGTGTTCTATCGCAATGGCTACTACGAGATAGCCGAGATCCAGGACGCCTCCCGGCTCCTCGAGCCGCTCCTGGGGGCGGCCATCGCTCCCCTGGCCTTCGCCATCGCCCTCCTGGCCTCGGGCCAAAGCTCCACCATCACCGGCACACTGGCCGGCCAGATCGTTATGGAGGGCTATCTGAACCTCCGCATTCGCCCCTGGCTGCGCCGGTTGCTGACTCGCCTGCTGGCCGTGCTCCCGGCCATTGCGGTCATCACGTTCTACGGTGAGGGTTCTACCGGCAGTCTGCTGGTGCTCAGCCAGGTGATCCTCTCCTTGCAACTCCCCTTTGCCGTGATTCCGCTCATCCATTTCGTCTCCGAGCGGCGTCGGATGGGTGAGTTCGCCATCCGTCCCTGGCTCCAGGCTCTGGCCTGGCTGGTGGCGGGCATCATCCTCGCCCTCAACGTGAAATTGATCATAGACGAAATCGGCGCCTGGCTGGCCGGCGCCGGGGACCGGACGTGGCTCATCCAGGCAACGGTGATACCGCTGGCGGTAGCCCTGGGCTCCCTCCTCCTGTACGTCATCTTGCGCCCGTGGCTTCGAAGACGCCTGGGAACGGTCGGCTGGCCGGAGGTGGTGGGGGTTCACGGCGCTCCGGCCTCCCCTCAGGCGGAGATCGCCATACCGCAGCCATACCGGCGCGTGGCGGTCGCCCTCGACTTCTCCGGAGGGGAAGAGCAGTTATTGACAGAGGCCTTGCGCGTATCGGAAAGAAATTGGACGCAGTTGTTTTTGTTGCACGTGGTGGAAAGCCCGGCTGCCCGGGTATTGGGTCCCGAGGTGGCCGACCGAGAGATGCAGGCCGACCGGGAGCACCTGGAGAGACTGACCCGCGTATTGCGGCAGATGGAGATCGAGGCGGACTGGCGACTGGGGGCAGGAGAGCCAATGTCTGAGCTGGCCCGAATGGTGAACGAGCTGGACGTAGACCTGGTGATTCTCGGCGGCCACGGACACTCCGGCGTTTCCGACCTGGTTCACGGGACGACCGTGGACAGGCTGCGCCACCGTGTCCAGGCCAACGTGCTGGTGGTTCCGTTGGCCACCTCCTGAGAGCACAGTAGTGACGACTTCAGTCGTTGATTGCAGGTATTATTGGGCCAAAAAACGACTAAAGTCGCTACTACAGACACCAAATCCTGATTTCAGCCTGAAAAACGCTCGTAGTGACGACTCACCTGCACTGCGCCGCAGTGCGGTGCAAGTGTCAGTCGTTGCCTGAGACTGGGTCTTCGTCAGCCGGCCGTCCCCTGCACGTGGGCCAGCACGTCCTGCAACAGCCGCGCGATGTGCTCGTCGTCCAGGGAATAGTAGGCCAGCCGGCCCTGCTTGCGATACGTCACCAGCTTGAGGGCGCGCAGCAGTCGCAGTTGGTGGGAGATGGCCGACACGCTGAGTCCCAGCAGCGCAGCGACGTCGCACACGCACAATTCGGCCTGCGACAGGGCAAAGACGATCTTCGCCCGCGTCGGGTCGCCGAGCACCTTGAAAATGTCGGTGACCGTCTCGACCACCTCGTCGGCCGGCATCCGGGCCTCGACCGCCCGGACCCGCGCCTCGTCAATGAACAGGACCTCGCAAACGTCGTCCCCGGCCCCGGTGATGGGGTCCGCTTTCGCCGTGAGTATCGTCTCCGCCATAAGCCACCCCCAAAATAAAGGCGGTTGAAACCCCCTGGAGGCCTGGCGGCCCAGCATCCACCTCCGTGGACGCGCCTGGTGTCGGCGCCGGCCGACGCTCGGCCCGGAGCCTTCAAGGGCAACTTCAGTCGCTTTATCACTTGTATGTCGAAGTAATTTCTTAAACATCATAAACCGCTCCTGGAGACCTGGCGGCCCAGCATCCACCTCCGTGGACGCCGGCGTCGGCGCAGGCCGACGCTCGGCCCGGAGCCTTCAAGGGCGACTTCAGTCGCTTTATCGCCGGCGGCTGTTATTGAGCGCCGGGCCTTTTCAGCGTCCTCAGCGAATTCAGCGATTCAGTGATCCAGCGATTCAAGACGACCGCAACAACCGCGACGAGTTGAGGAAGACGGCCACGTCGGGCAGAGATTCGGCGGCGGCGGCCAGCACCGGACTCAGAATCCCCACCGCCGCCAGGCTGATGCCCACCACGTTGAAGAGGACGCCGAAAGCGATGTTCTGCTGGATGGTGCGAAAGGCGCGGCGACCGATCCGAATCGCCTCGGGGACCCGCCGCCAGTCGTCGCCCATCAGGGCCACGTCGGCTGCCTCCAGGGCCACGTCGGTGCCGGCCACGCCCATGGCAATGCCCACGTCGGCCTGGGTCAGGGCCGGGGCGTCGTTGATCCCATCCCCGATCATGGCCACCCGATGCCCCCCGGCCTGCAACGCCCGCACGATGGCGATCTTGTCCTGGGGCAGCAGCCCGGCCCGATAGTCAATCCCCAGTTGGGCGGCCACGGCGGCCGCCGTCCGCTCGTTGTCGCCGGTCAGGAGCAGCAGCCGCTCGATGCCCAGCTCTTTCAACTCGGCTATGGCTCGCGGCACCTCCTCGCGGACGACGTCGGCCACGGCGATGATTCCCAGCAGCACACCGTCCCGCGCCAGGAAGACGACCGTCTTGCCCGCGCTTTCCAGCGCGGTGGCCCGATCCTCCAAGTCGGCGGGGATCGCCACCCCATTCGCGGCCATCAGGCTGCGGTTGCCCAGAACGACCTCCCGACCGTCCAGGCGGGCCACGATCCCCTGACCGGGGACGACCTCGAAGCTCTCCGGTTCCGGCAGCGAGGGAGATTCCTCCTCCGCCTCTCCCAGAATGGCCGAGGCCAGCGTGTGCTCGGAATACCGTTCGGCGCCGGCCGCCAGCCGCAGCAATTCCCCTCGCGCCACCTCCACCCGGTCGTTCGTCACCACGTCTGTCACCCGAGGCTCGCCGAAGGTCAGCGTGCCGGTCTTGTCCATCAGCACCGTGTCCACCTTGGCCAGGGCTTCCAGGTAAAGCCCGCCCTTGATGAGAAGTCCCCGGCGGGCCGCGCTGCCCACGCTGGCGACCACCGCCAGCGGCGTGGCCAGGGCCACGGCACAGGGACAGGCCACCACCAGCACGGCGATGGTGGCGACGACGTTTCGACTGAGCAGGTATGTGAGCGACGCGGCGATTATGACCACCGGCAGGAAGTAGGTGGTGAAGCGGTCGGCGAACCGCTGCACCGGGGCTTTGGCGCTTTCCGCCTCCTCCACCAGACGGATGATCTTGCCCAGGGTGGTGTCCGCCCCCACCCTGGCGACCTGGACCCGCAGGGACCCCAACTCGTTGAGCGTGCCCGCGAAGACCTCGTCGCCGGGCCCCTTCTCGACCGGCATGGATTCCCCGGTGATGGCGGCCTGGTTGACCGAGCTGTGCCCGGCCACCACCCGCCCGTCGGCGGGGATGCTCTCGCCGGGGCGGACGACGACCAGGTCGCCGGGGCGCAATTCGTTGGCGCCGACCTCCACCTCCCGACCGTCCTGCACCACCCGCGCCTTTTTGGGGGTCAGCGCGACCAGTTCGCGGATGGCCGCCCGCGCCCGGTCGGTGGTGAATCCCTCCAGAAAGTGGGCAATGAGGATGAACAGGACCAGCAACGCCGCCGACACGAACTCGCCGATGCTGACCGCGGCCAGGATGCCGATGGTCATCAGCAAGTCCACGTTGATGCTCCTGGCCCGCAGGCCGAGGAAGGCGCCCTTGAAGATGGGGTAGCCCCCCACCAACACCGCAGCCAGGGCCACCGGGGCGGGGACCCACGCCACCGCCGGGTTGAGCAGTCCCAGCCACTCGGCCCCGATTTCCATCAGGGCCAGCAGACCGACGACGCCCACGAAAGCCAGGCGGACGCTCGTGAGCCTCCCGGCCCAACGACCGGGGCCTTCTCCCTTGGCCGAGGCTTCTTCCCCCGGTTCCCGGACCCGGTAACCCGTCTCCTCGATGGCCGCTTTGATCTGGGCCAGGCTGGTTTGGCGCGGGTCGTAGGTGACGACCCCCTTCTCCGCCGCCAGGAGGACTTTGACCTGGCTCACGCCTGCCAGTTTGGTCAGTTGCCTCTCCACGCGCATGGCGCACTCGGCGCAGTCCATCCCTTCGATCCGCAGTTCATCTTCTCGGAGTGCTTCTTCCCTTGCCATACCTGAGACCTCCACGGTGATGGCGACCAACGTCCGCGTCGCGCCGCTCGTTCATCCGCCCATCACCCGGCCCAGAACAAGACGAGCGCGGTGATGAGCGCTCCGCCGACGGCCCCCGCCAGGAGTTGCGCCGGAGTGTGTTTCTTGCGGTACAGACGTGCCCAGGCCACCAGCGGCAGGCTCAGGAACGTCCACCAGGCGGCCGGCCCGAACACGTACACCAGCAGTGTGGAAAAACCGCTCACACTGACCATGTGCAGGCTGATCTTCCAGAAACTGGAGATGGTGAACATGGTCAGACCCAGGCAGGCGTAGATCAGCGCCAGCAGCCACAGCAGACGCGGAGCGCCTCCCAGACCCAGGAGCAACAGGGCGAACAAATCGCTGCCCAGGCTGACCAGGATGAAGCGCGGACGTTCGTCGCGGTGGCTGAGTTCCCAGTCGCTCACCCATCCCCACCGCAGGCCGAGCCAGATGTACGCCAGGGGAAGCCCGGTCAGGATGAGCAAGGCGAGCACCGCCCAGCCGACCCCCTGCCACCCCGCCGCGCTCCAGCCGATGGCAGGGAAGATGATCAGCGAAAGCACGGAACTGTCGAAGAGAATGGATACCCAACGGGCCAGCCGCGCGAAATTCATACGAACCTCCTGTGCCGTGTGATGGTGGCTTCCCTTTTCATACTTGCACGATTGCTCAATAATAGAATTATACACATACGGGGAATCCTGTCAATACTCCGACGGGCAAGGAGGGTAGATGATCCAGCACATCCTCTTTGACCTGGACAATACCCTTTGTCAAATAAAGAGGGACGGGGGGAGGGGGATGATCACCTTTTGACAGCCTGAGCCAGCCATGTTATACTGTATCCCATTATGGGGGATGGGGATATGTCCCTGAGCAACATTGCTTACCCCATTGCCAGGAAAAGAGG
>JAJRXB010000275.1 GCA_024276515.1 Chloroflexota bacterium | reverse complement strand
TCATCTTCGGCCACGACCTCTGTGCCGCTGAGATCGCCCATCCGTGCAATCCGTGGAGTCCGTGGCAGCGGATCGACAGCAGATAAGCGGATGGGATCATCTTCGGCCACGACCTCTGTGCCGCTGAGATCGCCCATCCGTGCAATCCGTGGAGTCCGTGGCAGCGGATCGACAGCAGATAAGCGGATGGGATCATCTTCGGCCAGGACCTCTGTACCGCCGAGGTCGCCCATCCGTGCAATCCGTGGAGTCCGTGGCAGCGGATCGGCAGCAGATAAGCGGATGGGATCATCTTCGGCCAGGACCTCTGTACCGCTGAGATCGCCCATCCGTGCAATCCGTGGAGTCCGCGTCAGCCCGTGTCAATACTCCCGCCCCCGATCCACCCGGTTGAGCAATGGCTCTCCTGCCAGGTAGCGTCGCAGATTCTCTGCAAACAGCGCCGTGGCCCGGTCGTCGTAGTGCGGAGTGAATCCAGACACGTGGGGCGAGATGATGACGTTGTCCAGCGTCCACAGCGGACTGTCGGCCGGCAGCGGCTCCTGTTCAAACACGTCGAGGCCTGCGCCGGCAATCCATCCCTCGCGCAGGGCGCGGACCAGCATCGCCTCGTCCACCACCGCCCCGCGCGCCACGTTGATCAGCACCGCCGTCGGCTTCATCGCCCGCAAGGCCGCCCGATCGATGAGATGATGCGTGGCCGACGTGTAAGGCACGGTCAACACCACGTAATCGCACTCGGAGAGCATCTCGATCAACTGGTCCGGGGTGTATAACCGGTCAGGCTCAGCGCCGGGACGATCCACCAGTTCTGGCAGTTCGTAGCCAGCCGGCCCGGTCGTCCCGCCACGGCGCAGACCCAGCACCCGCATGCCAAAGGCGTGCGCCAGCCGGCCGATCTCTCGCCCGATGCTGCCGTAGCCGACCACCCCCACCGTCGAGCCCCGCAACTCCTGGGGCACAAACTTCTGCCATCGCTGCGACGGCCATTCGGCGCGCGACTGATAATACAACATGCGAGGCAACCGGTGGGCAAACGCGAGCATCATCAGCAACACGTATTCGGCCATATTGGGAGCGTGAATGCCGCTGGTCGTAGTGATGATTACGTCCGATTCCCACAGTGGCGTATTCAGCACGTGATTGACCCCGGCGCTGTGCAACTGTACCCAACGCAAACTGGGAGCGCGGGCTGGGTCGGGCACAGCCGACATCGTATACAACACCTCCACCTGCTCCCACAGCGGAGATGGCACCTCGTCCACCGAAGCCGCGTTCTGCTGCGTCACCACCAGCCGTGGCGACACCGCACGCAGCCGATCGAGCAACTCGTCGGGAAAGGACAACGTGCT
This sequence comes from Chloroflexota bacterium, assembly GCA_024276515.1. Taxonomy (GTDB): domain Bacteria; phylum Chloroflexota; class Anaerolineae; order 4572-78; family NAK82; genus JAJRXB01. Next base: position 3,882 of record JAJRXB010000275.1, on the reverse strand, counting down.
GAGAACGTGAACAAGTTCCGCCATAAGGAAAAACCCCTCCCTTGTAAGCAACAACCAAGTGACCGGCACTTAAACATCTGCCAGAAAGGCTCTTTTCTGCCACAATGATGCTAGAAATGGCAACAAAAGTGCCGGTCACTTTATTCGGGAACAACTCTATTGGGACCGATTATACTCAAAGAGGCGTAAAAATGCCAACATGTTTGCATTTGCATTGACGAACGTGCTTCTATGTGCTATACTTTTGCCCACTCTTGGACCGGTAGAGGTATAATTAATGACCAAATTCAAAGACCGCCTATCCCAGGCCCACATCCTCATCGCCGACGGCGCTACCGGCACGATGCTGCAACAAATGGGATTGCCACCCGGCGCCGCCCCAGAGCGATGGACCCTGGAGAACCCCGACACCATCCGATCTTTGCATCGGGGTTACGTGGAGGCGGGGGCCGACATGATCCTCACCAACACCTTTGGTGGCAGCCGCCTCCGGCTGGAGATGGAAGGGCTTGGCGAGAGGGTGCGTGAGATCAACCTGACCGCCGCCCGCCTGGCCCGCGAGATCGCCGGCGACGAGGTGCTGGTGCTGGGCGACATCGGACCCACCGGCCAATTGATAGCCCCGCTGGGCACGTTGACCTACGAGCAAGCCGTGAGCGTCTTCGCCGAACAGGCCGCGGCCCTGGCCGAGGGTGGCGTGGACGCCATCCTCATCGAAACGATGAGCGACCTGAACGAAGCCAAAGCCGCCGTCGAAGGCGCGCGCCAGGCCACCGACCTGCCCATCCTGGTAACCATGAGCTTCGACACGCACGGGCGCACCATGATGGGCGTCAAGCCGGCCGATGCGGCCAGAGAACTTTGGGCGTTGGGCGTCGATGCGGTCGGGGCCAATTGCGGCCGTACCCTCAGCGAGAATCTGGAGGCCATCCGGCAAATGCGCGAAGCCCTGCCAGAAGCCACCTTGATGGCCAAGCCCAACGCCGGCCTGCCTCGAATGGACGGAGTCGAATCGGTCTACGACGTGACACCCGAAATTATGGCCGACTATGCCCGGAAGTTCTCAGACCTCGGCGTGAAAATCTTCGGCGGCTGCTGCGGCAGCACGCCCGATCACATCAAGGCTACATCGCTGGCCCTGCGCAGCCAGCACAGCGATGCATAAATTCGTTTCCGGTTTTCCGCTCGTCAGGGGTCTGTGATCCCTGACCGGGCACGATATGAAGGGACACTGTGAACCAACCCATTGGGCACATCACCCAACTCCGGCTGTATCCCCTCCGACCACCCTGGTCCGTGGGACCCGGATGGGCTGCGATAGGCGGAGCCCTGGCCGCGGGCGGATTTTCCCTTTCGCCCGAAACACTCCTCAAACTGTTGTTGGTCTGGCTCCTGGCCGATCCGGTGTTGGGCACAGTGTGGGAGCTGGGCATCGGAGGCAACAACGCCGCCAGGGAGGGCAACGGCATCTGGCGGCGGCTGTTCAACCCACGGCTACCCGACACGGCTCCGCCACCCCCTCTCCTCCCTTACACACAACCCAACTCCCCCGGCCGGCGGCTGGCCGACCGACTGGGCCGGCGGCGACTCTGGTGGCAGGAGATATTCTGGCCGGAGACAGGCGGGGAGTTCATCACCCTGATCGCAGCCCTGGGACTGGCCTTGCTGCTGGGCCTCATCCTGGGGCGCAGCGTGCTGGCACTGGTTTTGCTCTTCGCCATCCTCTCGTGGCTGGCCGGGATGACTCAAGGGGAGAGCGCTCCCGACCCGGCACATCAAGGCATCGCGATACTGGGACGCGCGCTGGCCGAGTTTGGCATCCCGTGGCTCGTCGGCGCCGTCGCCCTGGGCAGACCAACCTGGGCAGTCGGTGCCCTGGGCGTCTGCTACACCATCACCTATTTCGGCCTGGTCCGCCATGCGACTCGGGCCGCCCCCGACCTTCGATTGATCGGCGCCAGCCAGGTGACCGCTGCCCTGCTGCTGGCCGGACTTCGACATCCTCTGGCCGCCGGCGCGACGGCCATTCTGCTGACCCCTCAATGGGGCTTGCGCGTGTGGGCAGGCCAACCATACGCCTCCAGCCGATACCTGCAGGGCGTGCAGCCCTTCATCCTTTCAAGCATACTGGTTGCAGCCCTGGCAATCGCCTCGTAAAGCGATGGGATGGATACTGCTGATCGCCGCCGCCATCATCCTGGCCGTGGTCGGTTACTGGCAACTGATCATTGCCGAGGGGACTTATCTGGGCCCCCGCGTCGTAACGCTGCTCTACGACTGGACGGCACATCGCTACGACCGCCTGAAGGGTTTCGACGAAACCGCAGAGGACTGGTTCCTGGGCCGCCCCCTGGCGACGGCGCTGAGCGACCGAGAGCGACCTTGCGTCCTCGACGTGGCCACCGGCACCGGACGCCTGCCCCGGACTTTGCTGCGCCAGCCCGGCTTTGACGGGAATGTGGTCGGCCTGGACCTGTCGGTGAAGATGCTCCGCGTCGCGTCCCGGCATCTGGCCCCGTATCCGAGCCGGGCCTGGCTGCTCTGGGCGGCGGCCACGCCGCTCCCCTTCGCCGACGGGCAGTTCGAGGCCGTCACCTGCCTGGAAGCTCTGGAATTTTTCGCCGACGCCGCCCCCGCCCTGGAGGAGATGGTCCGGGTCCTCCAGCCGGGCGGCTGGCTGCTCATCACCAATCGCGTCGGGTGGGAAGCCCGAATGATGCCCGGGCGCACCTGGTCGCGGGCGCAGCTACTCGCAGTCCTGCGACAACTCCCCCTGACCGACGTCTCGGTCCGTCCCTGGCAGACCTGCTACGACCTGGTGTGGGCCCGAAAGCGAAGGATGTGATGCGTGTTCCGTGTTGCGTGTCTCGTGACGGAACACGCATCACGCAACTCGCATCAGTTTTACTCACACATAATCGCGCTGAGGATATACCTATGAAAATCATCCGTTTCCAAACGCCCGCCGGCCCCGAATTCGGCGTCGTCGAAGGTGACGCGGCGTACAGAGCCGAGGGCAGCTACGCAACCGGTTTCCGGCGGGGGGAGTCCGCCGGCGAGTTGAGCCAGCTCGCCCTGCTGAGCCCGTGCCAGCCCACCAAAATCGTCGCCCTGGGGCGCAATTACGCCGCCCACGCCGCCGAGCACGGCGCCGAGGTCCCCAGCCAGCCCCTCATCTTCTTCAAGCCGCCCAGCGCCGTCATCGGGCCGGGAGAGCCCATCGTCTGCCCGCCGCAGTCGGCGCAGGTGGAGCACGAGGCGGAGCTGGCCGTGGTCATCGGGCGGCGCGCCCGCCATGTGGCCGCCGCCGACGCCTGGGACTACATCCTGGGCTACACCTGCGCCAACGACGTGACCGCCCGCGACCTGCAACGCAGCGATGGACAGTGGAGCCGCGCCAAAGGCTTCGACACCTTCGCCCCCCTCGGTCCCTGGATCGTCACCGACCTGGACCCAACGAACCTGGCCATCATCTGCCGGGTGAACGGGCAAGTCAGACAACAGAGCACCACCGCCAACATGATCTTCAAAATCCCCCGGCTCATCGAATTCATCACCGCCGTGATGACGCTGGAACCGGGCGACGTGATCCTCACCGGCACCCCGGAGGGGGTGAGCCCCCTCCGGCCCGGAGATCAGGTGGCGGTGGAAGTTGAAGGGATCGGCGTGCTGCGCAACCCGGTGATCGCCGGCTGACGAATCTTTAGAAGAATTGCCCCTAAATCCGAACGCACCCACACACTAGGGCAATCGCATCTTAATTTTATACCAATTGCGTATTGAAAGGCTGTATTTTCTGCCCGCGCCGGAATAGGGATTCCGGCGCTGCGGGATGCTCATCGCCCCATCTCGTAGCCCCGGAATCCCTATTCCGGGGCGATT
>JAJRXB010000274.1 GCA_024276515.1 Chloroflexota bacterium | reverse complement strand
TGTTTTAGTAAGGCCCATTCATCAAGAAATGTTGGAGGCCGATTGGGTGCTGGCAGACCTTCAACTGCTGGATTTGGCCAATTGGGATTTGCGCGGCATTTACTCAGACGGCCTCTGAGGGCGGCAAGGGGAGTGGATGAGAGGACTCGGGTGTATCAGAAGAGCATTCAAGCCAGGAGGGATCATCCTGATGTATCATCGGGTTGCAGACCTGGCCGTTGATCCTCACGGGTTGGCCGTGTCACCCGATCATTTTGCTCAACACCTGGAATATATTCGGGGGACTTGTCATCCGATGCGCCTTCTCGATCTGGTTGATGCTCTAAAGGAGCACTCTCTCCCGCGTCGAGCTGTGGCTATTACCTTCGACGATGGGTATATTGACAACTTGACGCAAGCTTATCCCCTGCTCAAGTCCGCGCAGGTCCCGGCAACGGTGTTTGTCACCAGTGGGGGCATTGATAGCTCATGTGAGTTCTTTTGGCACGAATTGGAACGGGTGTTCTTGCTGCCCGTGCATCTGCCGGAGCGCCTGCAAATGTGCGTACAGGGTCAAGAGTATGAATGGCCCACCACATCTACAGAGGAACGGCAAATTGCCTATTATGCTATTGACCGTCTCCTGCGGCCGCTCGCGGCAGACGGCCGTGACCAAGTCTTGGCGGAGCTCGCCAGTTGGGCTGGCCTGAGAAGAAATGGGCGGCCTGATTACCGCCCTATGTCGGTCGCCGAATTGATCCAACTGACAGGGGACAGACTGGTCGAATTGGGGGCTCATACCATAACCCACCCAGTCCTGTCCGTTTTGTCGCCCGAGGCCCAATATGCCGAGATCGTTTGGAGTCGCCAAAGGCTGGAAGGGATCATCGGGAGTCCGGTGCTCACTTTTTCATACCCTTGGGGCGAGGCCGGAGACTTTACTGATGAGACGGTGGAAATCGTCGAGGCTGCAGGATTCCGTGCGGCCTGCACGACTGTTCGTGGCGGTGTTGAGCCAGGGAATGACCTGTTTCGGCTGCGGCGCTGCGCGGTACGGGATTGGGATATAGAGATGTTCAAATGGCGTCTGGAGTCGTTCTTTGTTGCCTGATCGGCAGATAAACTCATTGAGATCGAGGGTGAACGGGAAAATCTCACGACGAGGATTGTTGAAAGCGCTGGCGGCAACGGTGGGCATCATTGGGCTGGGCAAGGTGCTGGGCACGCCGTTGTGGGGGCGGAGGACCAGCGAGAGGGCCAGACCCACGTCTGTTCCTGAGCCTGTTGCCATCCCGTCCTCTATGTCTGCCGGTTCCAGAGTCGTCCACGTGCACAGCAACGATGCCACGTTTTGGGATTACGGAGATGACTACTACGGCGACTTTGTAAATCAGGAGGTAGTGGACGCTATAGTGGATCGGGGTGTGATGGAGCTCACCGGTGCTCCCTCTCTCGCCAATGCCTGGCAGACCCTTGTCCCTGACTATGCCCCGGGCAAGGCCATCGCGGTCAAGGTCAACTTTAACAATTCCTACGGGACTTGTGATAAGTCCCGCACCAATTGCCCGGACGATTGGGAACTGGCTATTGATGCCCTCATCCACCCCATCAACGCGGTCGTCCGCGGCTTGCTCGATGCCTATCCTGACTTTGATGCCAGTGACATCTGGGTCTACGATGCCACCATCGGCAAGGACCCTCCCTGGAGCGCGCGAGCCATCCCCCAGCGGTTCAAGGATGGCTGCCGCTACCCCGGCGTCCGCTTCTTCGATCAGTCAAAACTCTATCCTTTCCTCTACTTCTTTCACCGGGGCTGCAACGAAATGGCAGGCTACACCAGCGCCGATCCGACCGCCGCCATCACCTGGCACACCCCCCCAGACATCCCTGCCCCTATGTCTACCCAGGTCACCGATGTTCTGGTGGGCGCCGCTTACCTGATCAACATGCCCATTATGAAGCGACATTTGGGCGGTGTCACCCTATCCTTCAAGAACCACTTTGGCTCCATCGCCTACCCTAACCTCCTCCACGATTGGTGGTCGTCCTCCGGTTCCTACTACGGCAGCACCCGCTACAATCCTATGGTGGACATCTATTGCAACCCCCACATTCTCGGCAAAACCGTCCTGACCGTCGGTGACGCCCTCTTTGGCGACTGGGAGGATAACATTGGCAAGCCCTCTCCCTGGAGGACCTTTGGCAATAGTGCCTCCAACAGCCTTTTGTTCTCTACCGACCCTGTAGCCATAGACTGTGTGATGTGTGATCTCCTGAATGCAGAGAGAGGAATTCCGGCTATGGCTGATGACTATCTTGTTTACGCCGCTGCCTGCGGACTCGGTACCTATGAACGCGGTGATCCCTGGGGGAGTGGTTACAGCCAGATAGACTACCTGAAGGTTGAATTGTGATACGAGAGATCTTGCAAACCATAGCCTTTCAACTTGGGTACAAACGAGCGAATGGGCGTTTTAGAGCATATCGAATCGGATGGTAGTTGGATGTCTCGAAAGCGCGCTCTCTGCAGCTTGGCCTGTGTTGCTATTCTATCCATAGTGATCATGTTCCCGGTTGTTGCTCAAGGGGAAGAGTCCGCCTGGTTGCCACCTGAGGTCATTGTTCGGACTGAGGGCGAACTAGCTACCAGCGCTATGGCTCTGGTAGCTGACCCCGCTGGCCAGTTGCACCTGTTCTATCCCCACCGGCCAGACGAGTCTGTTCCTGGTTCAATTGACTATATTTATTGGGATGGCTCTGAGTGGTCGCAGCCTGTTGACATTATGGTGGACCCTCAGGGCTATTCACCGTCTTTTGTGCGGGCAACCCTTGATCCTCAGCAGGTCATACATCTGGTGTGGCATGGGGGAAACAATAGCCTCAGGCATGCATCCGCTCCATTGGATCAGGCGGGCTCGGCCCGGGCCTGGTCTACACCACAGATCCTTGCCATTGCTCTGGGGGAAGCAGACCTCATTGCAGGACTTGATGGGACACTTTACGTAGCCTACGCCGATCGGTCTTCGCTGGGCACAGTATCACTAATCCGTTCAACCGATGGCGGCGAAAGTTGGTCGCAACCTATTTGGGTGGCATTGAGCGAGCCGGGAACTGCACCAAATGGGGTGCGTCTCGCTACAGATGGGACTGGACGCCTGCATGTGGTCTGGACAGAGTACAAGTTGCCGGATGCCTGGCCGCCAACTGGCGCTTTCTACGCTCGATCCCTTGATGGAGGGGGAACCTGGGAAGCGCCGCTGCAGGTGGCCGATGCAGGCCATGGACAGATTGGTGTGGCGGCCCTTGGCGATGATGAAGTACATCTGGTCTGGCGTAGTACTATCGGGGGTGACGGCACGTTTCACCAATGGTCCAGCGATGGGGGCGAAACCTGGTCATCACCAGACCGGTTTGACGACCGCGGCGGTTTCTCGGGACTGCCTTCCTTCGCCGTTGACGCCGTTGGGCGACTACATTACGTGATTGGACCGGTCTTCTATGCTATGTGGGATGGCAATCGCTTGAGCGAGTATCAGGACGTGGCGACTGAAGAAATACGCAATCTGGAAACTGAAACAATGTCAGTTGAACGGGCGGTTATCGCTGTGACATCAGGTAACAGGCTTCATGTAATCTTTGAAGTTGACTTCAAAAGCGTATGGCATACGTCAAAACAACTCAACGTTCCGCCCTTGCCGACTCCGATGCCTAAGCCAGAGGTTATGCCATCGCCCATAACCAAACGGCCAACTGCCACAACAGTTATGCAATCTGAAAGTACTGTAGGCCGACCACAACTAACCGTTGTTGCCCCGCCTGGCGATAGCGAAGGGAGAGCAATATCGGCAGGCATGACCATTATGTTGGGCATTGCACCCTCAGCCCTACTCGTGGTGATCGTTGTGCTGGTTGGAGCGCTGAGAAGAAAGTAATGAAGGCATTTGTTTCGATCTGCCTTGCCTGGCGCGATCAGGATCAGGATGGCGTGAAATGACAACCCAACCGGTGACGCTACAACGACGATCCTTCTGGCAGAACCTGCGTTTGTTAGCTCACTACCGGGAGCTATTGCTCAGATGGACAAGTCGCGAGATTCGGGCTCGCTATCGCCAATCAGTGCTGGGCTTCGGCTGGGCGCTGGTGCAGCCGGCGTTCCAGATGATTGTCATCAGTATCGTCTTTGGTAGTTTCGTGCGCGTGCCCAGCGAGGGGATTCCTTACCCGATCTTTGCTTACGCGGCACTTTTGCCCTGGACCTTGTTTGCCAGCTCGATCTCCGGAGCAGTGCCAAGTGTGATCCAGAATATGCAGTTGGTGACCAAGGTCTATTTCCCTCGAGAGATCCTCCCGCTGTCGGCCATCCTGGCTCGGCTGGTCGACTTTGCCATTGCCTCGCTGGTCTTTGTGGGACTGATACTCTGGTATCACATCCCGATACACGCCACCCTGCTGTTTGTACCTCTGTTACTGGCAATCCAGATGGTCTTGGCGCTGGGAGTCAGCCTGCTGGGAGCGGCCATCAGTGTGTTTCTGCGAGACATTTCCTTCGCCATCCCGTTGGGTATGCAACTCTGGATGTACGCCACGCCGGTCATCTACCCGCTGAGTATGGTTCCGGAACGCTGGCGAGCCTTCTATTTGCTCAATCCTATGGCCGGCATCATCCACTCCTACCGATGGGTCGTACTCCAAGGCCAGTTGCCAGACTTTGGCTATCTCGGCGTGGCCACGTTTATCTCACTATTACTCTGTGCCATTGCCTACGCCTACTTTAAGCAACTGGAGATGGCAATGGCTGACATTATCTGAGTCTATGGAACCGGTCATTCGTTTCGAAAACGTATCCAAACGCTACTACTTGGGCAGCCAGCGTGCCTACGCGAACTATCTGCTCCCTGGATTCGCCCAGCGCTGGCTTCGGCGCGACGGGGGGGGTGGGAGTCCGGCTAAGGAGATATGGGCGTTGCGTGATGTAAGCTTCGAGGTGCGACCCGGAGAGACACTGGGTATCATTGGCCCCAATGGCGCCGGCAAGACGACGATCCTGTCCCTTGTGGCCGGCATCACCACACCCACTTCAGGGCATATTGGGGTGCGTGGACGAGTGGGAGCACTCATCCAGCTCGGTGCTGGCTTTCATCCCGAACTGACTGGCCGGGAAAATGTGTATTTGAACGCCTCGATTCTGGGATTGAAGGAAGCCGAAGTGGATCGCATCTACGATGGCATCGTGGCCTTTGCCGAACTGGAGAAGTTCATTGATACGCCGGTTAAGCGGTATTCCAGTGGGATGTATGCGCGATTGGGATTCGCTGTGGCAGTCCATATCGATCCGGACATCCTTTTGGTAGACGAGGTGCTCTCAGTTGGTGACCTTTCTTTCCGATGCAAATGCCAAAAGAAGATGAGAGCTCTGAGAGAGAGAGGGACAACCATCGTCTTTGTCTCTCACAATATGTATGCTGTCCAGGGAATCTGTGAAGAGGCGATCTTCCTGTTAGATGGAACTGTCAAGTACAAAGGCCCGGCAACGAGTGTGGTCCAGAGTTACGAGAACTGGATACACGAAGCCGAGTTCAGCAAGGCCGGGCATTTAGCTGCTGTCGAGGAATCTACAAGCGCTGCAGACAGAGTCGTTGAATTGTGCAGTGTTCGCCTTGTTGCGCAGGATGGCCGTCCGACAAGTCGGTTTTCGTTTGGAGAAGATCTAACAGTCGAGATTGAACTAAGAGCAAATGAGCGAGTTGAGAGACCGCTTTTCAGCATCATTGTCGTTCGATCGGATGGCCTTAGATGCTGCGTTGTCAGATCTAGTAGTCTGAATGTTGCTTATCTGGTAGACGTCTGTTTGCTACGGGTGACAATCAGAGATATGCAGTTGAACGCGGGAACTTACTTTCTGGAATTTGCGATTGCAGACGAAACCGCCGCCCCTTTTCTCTACGAGCGTGTAAGTTCGTTTCTCATCCTCGATCCCCCAAAAGAGAATGTGGACCCCACATGGGGGGGGATTTTCATTCCTGCAGCTGAGTGGTGTTATGAGCCAGTGGCGGTCACTCGAAAGTCTGTAACGGAGGAATACACGCGATGCGTAAACCTCGATTGATAGTGGTAGGAATTGATAGTGGGTGCTGGGAGTACCTTGATCCTTTAATCAGGCGTGGTGAAATCACGAATATTGCTCGCCTACGGGATAATGGGACTGCAGGTATTCTGCGATCGGTCATCCCCCCGGTCTCGTCAGTTGCGTGGGCGTCATTCATGACCGGGAAGAACCCCGGCAAGCATAGCTTGTTTGATTGGTTGGTGTACACTGGTAAGGACCATGATTTCCGCTTATTCTCTGGCGCTGACCGATGTGGGACTCCATTCACCTTCTATATGAATCGAGCGGGCCTCAGAGTTGGCCTTATTGATATCCCTACTACTTATCCTCCTCAACCTCTAGATGGGTTTGTAATCTGCGGTCTGGACGCTCAGGAGAGTAGTCGCCGACTCACATATCCGGATTCTCTTCTGCAGACCATAAATCAGAGATATGGACAGTATGAAGTTGAGGTGCCGTTTAGTATCTTGTATGAACAAGGGGAGACTGCCTATTGCAAAGCCTGGGCTGAAGAAGAAGATAGACGAACACAAATCGCCATCGATGCAGCAAGTGATTTCGACATTGATGTGCTTGTCCTCAACTACGTAATTCTGGATAGGGTCAATCACGTAGCTCGAGATTATCAACTTTGCGAAGCTGCGATCCGCTGCGTTGACGAGAACATCGGTAGGTTGCTGTGTGCCTTCCCAAATACCGATTTCGTGATCTTGTCCGACCATGGTAGCCGCCGTACCCCCAAGACGTTTGAGCTCAAACGTTGGCTCTACGACAGAGACTACCTCGTTACCAAGGAAAAGGACAGAACAAGCTTTGAAGGAATAAACTGGGCTCTGGCCGAACTTTTTCAAGAGTGGTGGGGTATGAATGGGTTTGGAGAGAGGGTCTTACGAAAGTGCACGGCATTGCTCCTTTTCTGGTCTCCGGCGGTGGTGCGGCGGATCTTCGAATCTGTGTTGTATAGGGTGGCACCTGGGGCAGCCAGCCATTATCGCAGGGGCTGTGAGATCGATTGGACAAGGACTCGGCTTTTTGCTCCTTGCCCCACGGGAATGGTGTGGATTAATTCGCAAGATCGCTTTTCAACTGGTGGCGTTTCAGGGCCAAGTCAAATAAGGAATCTCATTCATAAGTTTGCTTCCGAAGTGCAGAATGAAACAGATCCTGACACGGGACAACGAATCTTTGAGGGTGTAGTGCAAACTAATACTGCCTATACCGAGCCATACGTCAAAGACGCACCAGAGCTATATCTTGACTTGTCTGATTCACCCTATACGCTATTGCAAGATGCGCGTCACATCCGTCCGACAAGCCGACATGACACGAAGTATGTCGTCGATTCGCAAACACGCTTTGGTGATCATTCTATGAACGGCCTTTTCGTTGTCTGTGGCCCATCATTCCGCAAGGTCATTGAAGATGAATTTCGAGTTGCGGACTTGATGGACATCCCTGCCACATTGTTGTATGCCACTGGGGTGCCGATTCCAGAAGATTATGATGGACATCCGTTGCTGGATCTGTTCGAGGAACCTTTTGTAGAACAATGGCCAGTGAGGTATCAGCAGAGTGCTGACCCTGTGTCTCACCCTGGGGAAGCCGTATCCTCTGTTCGCCTTGAAACGGAGATTGCGCCAGAAGTCGTAGAACGGTTGCATGCCTTGGGATACTTGGAATGACTTCGTGGTATTTCCTCCACAAGCTATGCCGAGGGTCAGTGTCAAAATCGCCACAAATGATGACCCGCGGGCCGTTCTGGGGTGATATAAGGTTGATGTTGGCCTGATAGGGCTCTGAACTCTGTCTAAACTGCCAACAGACGGCCCTAAGAGATCAAGCAATTTCCCGGAAGGGAATTGCTTTCGTTACAGGGCAGTGGTCTTCCGAATATGTGTATCGAAACGGTGGAGCCGTATCAGCCTGTTTTGGAGATGACGCAAGACTACGACCCGTGGCTGCGGGTCGCGGAGCAGTAGAGAGTAGCGAGTCTGGCCAAGACACTTTACAAATTGCGCTTCGGACCAGCAAGCATCAGCGTACAGCAGACAGAGCGCCAGTGCGCTTTCGACTGTCATAGCTATTGGCATTGGCGCGCCACCGAATGGGGCAGGATCCGCTCGGCCGGATGCGAGGGGCCGAGATAGAGATCTCGTGGTCGCGTGGCCCAAGCCGAGGGGGCAGGATTGGCGTGTAGGATACTCTCATCTGCTGCGTTGTGCTACGCTGCCGGTGACTTGGAAGGCGCGGCGGGTTTCTTAGCACAAGCACGGGCATCTGATCTCGCCATCGGTCAGGATGGAGCGAAGCCGCAGAGGTGGGCAGTTGGCACGGCGCATAGCCCAGGACCGTGGGGCGTGTGCAGAGGTAGAGACAGCAGATGCGCAGGGCTGTGGGCAACCTGCAGAGGTCGGCAACCTTCGCGCACTGCAAGTGGGCCGAGCGGGCGGCAGTGCGCTAAAAAGCTGATTGTTGCAGATGCAACAATCAGCTTCTAAACAAGCGAGGAGGTATAGCTCTCTGTGTCCAAGGTAAGCATTGTCATGTCCACCTACAACCGCGCCCATCTGGTGGGTGAGGCGATCCGCAGCGCCTTGGCGCAAACCTACACCGACTTTGAACTGATCGTCGTTGACGATGGTTCCAAGGATGACACACGAGATGTGGTGGCTGGTTTCGCTGATCCTCGCATTCGCTACGTCTACAAGAAAAATGCCGGGCTGGCAGCCGGCCGTAACACTGGAATCGAGTATGCGTGTGGGGACTACATTGCCTTCTTGGACGACGACGATCTCTATCTGCCCAACAAGCTAGCGGTCCAGGTGGCATTTATGGATCAATATCCAGAGATCGGCTGGACGTCGGGTGGATATCGGATAACCGATATGCAGGGCAAGTTTCTGGGGGAGCAACGACCCTGGCTGCATTATCCGAAGCTAGAATTACGCATCTGGCTGTTCTGGTGTCCGACCTGTCCAACAGCGGTCATGGTCAGACGAGAATGGCTGGACCGGGGCGGTGGGTTTGATTCACAGCAAGGCCTTCAGGAGGACTGGGAACTATGGTTGCGGCTTGCTTATGCCGGTTGCCAGATGGTATGGGTGCCGGAGATTGTCTGTGTGTATCGTTTGCATAGTGCTAATATGGTGCGAAACAGTAAGGCTGTTCGAGCCAAGACAGGCATTCTGCGAGTGCTAGACAAGTTCTTTGCGCAAAAAGGCCTGGCATCTGATCTGCGCCAGCTACATGATGCGGCTTATGCCCACACCCTGCTGAAACGCGCAACAGCCAGTTTTCGTGACGGCGACGTTGATGCAGCGGTCCAAGACGTTAGACGTGCGCTAGAGCTAGATTCTACTCTGGCGGCCGATAATGGGCAACGAGCGCTGGACATGCTGTTGGGCTACGCCAGTAGCCCACTAGTCGGTGCCCCCTTGGCCTATGCAAGAACTGTGTTGGCGCATCTGCCGGAACAGCCTTTTGCTGTCGCGACTCGGCGGCGCAAGTTGTTGGGGCAGGTTGCAGCCGACATGTTTTTCTCTGCGGCTGAGCGAGAGGACTGGCCTAGGGTGCGACGTGCCTTTGTCAAGATTATTCAGTACGATCCACGCTGGCTGCGCAATCTTGGGGTGTGGTCCAGATTGGGAGACACGGTAGTTGGCCCTACCCTTATGGATTGGCTGCGTACCTGTTACCGCGTTGTTCGAATGTTGAGGGATAGCAGCCGTGAATGATTCTGGGGGATAGCAAAGGTATGCTGGTGGGCGTTCATAGCGATAAAAACGCAGACGTGGTCTTGCGTCGCGCGATGGGCAAATGACAGGAGATGGCATGACACCGACAGACCAGACACCAAGTGTAAGCGTCATAATCCCTACGTATAACTCGGGCCAAGCTGTCGTAGAAGCTGTCACCAGTGTGCTGGCGCAGACCTGGCCGCATATCGAACTCATAGTGGTAGACGATGGTTCTATCGACGATACCAGGGATTTGCTCAAGCCATACCTGGACCATATTTGCTATGTGTATCAGCCCAACAAGGGGCGCTCAGCAGCGCGGAACCGGGGCATTGCAATGACAACTGGCGATTACGTTGCTTTTCTAGATGCCGACGATACCTGGTATCCTACCAAGTTGGAACAGCAACTTTCAGGGCTGCGCCATAATCTGGGAACGCGCTGGGCCTATTGCAAGACGCGTTTAGTCGATGAGACTAATGTACCGATGCAATCTGACTTCTGGTCAGATCATTTCGGCTCGGGTGCATCGGGATCACACCAGGTCTTTGAAACTTTGCTAACGGCTGGACTGGAAATATCTACCTCGACTGTTCTGGTGGAACGCGAAACGCTGGTCGCCATAGGATGGTTTGACGAAACGCTTGCGACCAGCGAGGACACTGATATGTGGTTGCGCCTGGCGCACGTCAGCCCAGTGCTGTTCGTTCCCGAAGCATTAGGTACGCGCAGGATCGATACCAGTACGACATTTCGAGAGCGCGTGATAGCCTACCAGGGTGCTTATTACGGTCTACAGGCAATCAGGAGGAGTCTTAAGAAGCTTGGGCTCGATCCTGCAACATCATCTTTGGCGCAGCGGGCATTGCGCCGCGGCTATCTCAACAGTGCCCTCATCGAACTCAGTGCGGGAAACTGTGATGCCGCTATAGAGTACTGGCAAGAAGCACTTCGATTAGCAGATAGTGATTCGTTTCAGAAGAACTTGGCTACTCAACTCGCTTACTTTGCTTTGTCTGGTGCACGTTATCACCCGGATGGCCCGGCACACGCTGAGAGTATTCTCACTGACCTACTAATCAAGGTTCCAGTTTCAGCGCGAACGCAGCGAATCTTGCGCAGGGCTGCCTACACCGAACTCTTTGCCGCAATAGCGTTTATGTATAGCACCAAGGGGCAGGCCCATCTGGCTTGTCGTTATGCCCGCAAAGCGTTACTGACTGGCACAAGTCACTGGCGAAACCTGGGGGTATGGAAGCAAGCGTTGTCTCATTGAGATTGTTAAATTGCGCGCGCATACTGGTCTATTATGACAAAGGGTTAGAGATTCGCTTTGAAGGAGATGGCAACAGGGACGTTGGCTGCATACCAGGTGAAAAAGGTGTGCTACAAGCAATAAAACGCGCTGGACGACGCTCCCGGATATTGAGCCTCATATGGGGCAAGTTGCGTTGGTACACAACTTCATCTGGACTACGGCAAATTGGGGTTGCAATCCGGCATCTGGGTTGGACCGTACAGTGTCCCTTCTGTGGATGGAGAGGTAGCTCATTTTATGCAACTTCAGTCTATTCAGCGTCTACGCCGAATCGCCCTAATGCCATTTGCCCGGGATGTTATTCCAAAAAGCGACATCGCTTGCTTTATCTCTACTTGAAACAGCAGACCAATCTCTTCTCCGAAAAATTGCGAGTGTTAGAGATTGCGCCTGGGCCCTACTCCTACAGGCTATTCCAAACCCTGCCACATGCAAAATACATCTCACTGGATTATGAATCAACTCTCACTATGTGCCGGGGTGATATCACTAGTCTACCTTTACCAGACGCGTCATTTGATCTCGTGATATGTTACCATGTGCTGGAGCACGTTGTAAATGACCGTGGTGCCATAAAGGAACTCCATCGCATCTTAAGTAACGACGGCCTACTGCTCGTCCAGGTGCCCATCGATCGCGATGTGACACTTGAGGATCCTTCCGTGACAGATCCCGAGGACCGCAAACGGCTATTTGGTCAGGAGGATCACGTACGTGCGTATGGCAAAGATTTTGTGGATCGTCTGGTGGAAGCAGGCTTTGTAGTTCAGATAGACGACTTTGCCGCCACCTTGCCGGATGATGTGATACGTCGCTACGGGTTAACGCATAATGAATTGATCTATGCGTGCGACCCTGACCATGAGGTGCAATGAGTCGACGCATCTTGTTCGTTGATACTTTCACCTGCTTGGGAGGGGCCGAGATCAGCCTCTTGGCTCTGATGAAGCATTTGAAGGCTGGTCGCTACGTGCCACACCTGCTGACCAGCACTGACGGGCCTTTTCCCGGACAGGCACGCAAGGCAGACATCCCTGTGTCAACACAAGAGTTTCCCTGGTTTAGCCGACGGCGTCCCTGGCGCTATGCGCTCAGCATTTATCAACTGGTACGGATAATTCAGGATAGTCGCATTGATCTTGTGCATGCAAACTGTGACCATAGTCTGCGATATGTGATGCACGCTAGCAGATTGGCCAGGGTGCCGTATGTGGCTCACGTGCGCGATTTTGTACGCACGTGGTTTCAGCCTGGTAAGGTGGTTGCGTTAAACCAGGCAATGCGCGTGATTGCAAACTCGAACGCAGTAGCCCACGCTTGCGTGCAAGCAGGGGTGGCGCCAAGTCGAGTAACAACGATCTATAATCCGGTGGATGTGGAAACATTCCGGGCGGTCCCCGCTACCGCGGGAACTCAACTGAGAGCCGAGGTGGGCATCCCGGCAGAGACCTTAGTGGTCGGCATCGTCGCTCATATTCAGCCTATCAAGGGACATATGGAGTTCATCCAAGCTGCAATCCAACTTGCTGACAGAGTCTCAGATATGCATTTTCTGATAGTAGGTGCCCCCGCCACTGGCGAATCAAACGAGTTGTTCCTAGAACGTCTGCAAGCCCGAGTCCTGGCATCAGAGTATGCCGACCGCTTTCACTTTACCGGATTTCGTAGCGACATTCCAGCCGTTATGAAGGCCATTGATATTTTGGCCGTTCCTTCATGGGCAGAGCCCTTTGGCCGTGTGACAGTGGAAGGCATGGCATCTGGCTGTGCCATCGTTGGTACCGAGGCTGGCGGTTTGCCCGAGATAGTCACGGATGGGGTTGATGGTCTGTTAGTGCCGTCTAGGAGCGTGGATGCCCTATCTGCTGCGCTGTATCGGCTCGCGGTCGATTCGGAGCTACGTCAACGGTTGGCGCAAGCAGGGCGCCGCACCGCGCAGTGGTTCACAATTACGGACCACGTCGAGCATATACAAGCTCTTTATGATGCTGTGCTTTCTGCTCACTAATGCTCTCGAGAATTGCCAGTTACCACAACCTGTCCTTTGGGGGCGAAGAGACGTCTCTGTTTGAGATAGCTTGGCTGCTCCTGATGGAAATAGGTTGTCGGTTTAGACAATCAGTGGATGGCGGCGTAGGTGCATTTGAGAGGGTTGTTCCAAATGCGTGTGCTCTTCGTGGCTCGGGACGACTATGAACAAGTCTTTGGCGGCGATAACATTTTGAGACGCAAGATTCAGAAGTACTTGCAGCCGCATGGCGTTCAGTTTGAGTTTGCCACAGCGCAGCGACTTCCGGCATCACCCCACGTGGATGTCGTTCATCTCACTTGCTTCTTGGTCGAACCCACTCAGCGTGTACTTGAGTGGGCACAACGCTTCCGAATACCTACTGTCATCAGTCCTCTTTTTGAGGAACCGCTGCACACGTGGTTCGAGTGGGCGATGCGTTGTCCAGGAAAGTGGCGTTCCGTCGGCAGGGTATTGGGCCGGCGTCTTGCTCGAAGAATATACATCACCTGGCAAGCAGCCCGCATCAAGCGTGGAGCGCAATGGCACCGGCAACGTGAATTGCTACAGGCTATGCATATCACCCCTAATTCACGGTATGAGTTGAATCATCTGCAAAAGTGGTTTAATCTGCCCGACCTTGATGCAACGGTGGTCCCTCTTGGCATAGATCCGGAGGTTTTTGGTCAGTCACCGTTCGAACGCGAGATACCAGGACTGGGCAATCTAACCGGATATGTGTTGGAAGTAGGTCGCATCGAAACGCGCAAAAACCAGTTGGGGCTGCTGCAAGCCTTGCGAAATGTTCCAATATCCATTGTCTTGCTGGGCCGGTTCAGTCACCACGAACATGAAGTGTCCTATGTGCGGGAATGTGAGGAGATGGCGGCATGTCGCGGCAACGTCTTGTTTATCAAGCAGTTGCCTGAGAAAGCGCTGCCTGCTTTGTATGCTCGTGCGGCTGTCCATGTTCTACCGAGTTGGTCCGAGCGACCCGGTCTGGTCACGTTGGAAGCAGCCGCTTGTAGCTGCAAAGCCGTCTCCACCGGTTTCAGCTCCATTCGTGAATACTTGGGCGATGATGTCTGGTACTGCAGACCTGATGATGTCAAGAGTATCCGCACGGCTGTAGAACAAGCATTGGCTGCGCCTACCCCACCGGGCTTGCAAGCGAGGGTGCTTAACAACTTCACCTGGGGTCAGACGGCATGGAGGATGTGGGATGTCTACCAACGGATGGTCTCCTAGAATGCGCATCCTGTTTCTCTCAAACGACTACCCCCCCTTTGAGCGCGGCGGGTACGAGCAATGGTGCTACGAAGTTGCCGTGGAGCTGAGTCATCGGGGACACAGCGTTTGTGTTCTTACTTCTCACTCACCTGACAAAACTGGGGCTTCTGAGGACAATGGTGTTCAAGTGCATCGTCTGCTCCATCTAGAGGCCGATCGGAGGTTCTGGCGGACGGCTCTCCGTTTCTTTATACAGCGCAAACGGTTCGGACGAGAAAATCTAGATCATATACAGAGGCTGGTCGCTGGCTTTCAACCTGATGTAGCGCTCATTTGGGGGATGTGGAACGTGCCCCGGTCGGTGCCGGCATTGGTCGAGCAGTTGCTCCCTGGCCGCGTAGCCTACTACTTGTGTGATTGGTGGCCTTCCTTACCAAGCGCTTACACTCAATACTGGCAGACGCCATCAGGGCGAGCGATCACCCGGCTGCCCAAGCGACTGATTGGCAGAGTGGCCTTGGCCCAACTGGCGAAAGAGCCTTCCATTGAGCTACATCTGGAGCACCCTATTTGCGTCAGTCGGGCCATTCGGGAGCGGTTGGTGCAGGTTGGCATTTCTGTTGACCACGCTCACGTCATCTATGGTGGTACTCAAGTTGATCAGTTTACAATGGCTGCTGCTAACAGGGGTTATGAAAGCGACGGCAGCAACCTGAGGCTGCTTTATGCTGGTCGCCTGGTCCCCGACAAAGGCGTCGACACGGCCATTCGTGCTATGACTCTGATCGCTGACCAGCAGGATCAGCCCGTAACGCTCGACATAATAGGTGCAGGTGATCCGGCCTACGAAAGAGAGCTAAGAGCCTTGGTGAAACGGTATGCCTTGAGTGAGCGCGTGTCTTTCCGAGGACGGGTGCCGCGATCTGATATGCCTGCCGTCTTGGCCCAACATGATGTGCTCGTTTTCCCGTCCAAGTGGGACGTGTTTCCACGTATGGTGCTGGAAGGGATGGCGGCAGGTCTGGTAGTCGTCGGCACAATCACTGGGGGTACCGGAGAGGCGCTCGTCGAAGGCGAGACTGGTCTGACTTTTCCTCCGGGAGGTGCGGATGTCTTGGCAGGCCAGATTCGGCGTTTGCTCGACGAACCGGCGTTGCGATGGCGGTTAGCCAAAACAGGCCGGCGATGTGTGGAAGAGAGATTCGCGTTCAAACGTATGACCGATGAGATAGAGGCCTATCTCTGGGGTCTTGATGGGGAGAGCAAGACCCTGAAACATTCAGCTTCTCTTTGTCTCCATTTGGTTTCTAACTCACCGCCAGCCCTATCACAGGGCTCAATTGCTGGCCTCGGCCGACCGCACCGTATCGCACCCGTGCATTGGGGCACTTCAAATGATGGTAGGCTTGGCGTCTACCTGTTACGAAGATAGGGAGTAATGAAATTATGTTAAGGGAGGCGCCTTTTGTCATATCAAAGACAGACACAGGAACAGTCCAACGTCGAATTGGAGATCTGTTGTCCGCGATGCCTGTTTGGCTATGGATCGCCACGATTCTGGCACTCATTGCCCGTCTGGCTGTAGCGTGGACTCCCGTAAATGTCAGCATTGCTCTCTCTATACCAGACGATGCCTACTACTGCTTTACGATCGCTTGCAACATTGCTGCCGGTCATGGAGTCACCTCTGATGGGCTAGCACCGACCAATGGTTTCCATCCCCTATGGATGGCACTGACGTTCTTTCAGTCTAAGCCGGTAGGGGTGTCCGCCCCCGACGGCTCGTTTGCGATCAGGCCGGCTGAGCCTTTCACGTTCGGACCCGGCCCAAACCGGGATGAGTTTCTGGAATAGCTCGTCAAACTCGGTGATACTCATACCGGTAAGGCTGCGAAAGGCGCGTGGTTTCTGCTTTAGCTTGTCGTAGGTGATCATCGGCTACCTCATTTCACTCAGTGGTAGCCCAGGGTACACCTTGATCGATTATTGTGCAACAACTCTATTATACGTCGGGTTGTTGCTATTCAGGAAGGCGCAGTGCCTACTACCCCACCGTTTGATTCACAGAATCCATACTAACCATGCGTGTACTTTTTCTATCCACCTGGTTCCCCTACCCACCCGATAATGGATCCAGAATCCGGGCCTACCACTTGCTGCGCGCCCTGGGACGTTCTCACCAGGTGACATTGGTAACCTTTCGTCCCGCCAATGGCGGTACCAACGGGCAGTTTCTCATCTCTAGGCTCGACGTCACAAGTGTCTACTCCGTGGCTGCTGACCCGTTCCGTTACGTCAACGTTCCTCAGGTGCTCAAATTCGCCTCGCCAATCCCCCTCGCTTGCTGGCCCAGCAGGCTTATGCGACAGATGGTAGGAGACGTGGCCAACTCAAGCCAATGGGACGCAGTTGTGGCTTTTCAGTCACCGGTGGCTCGCTATGCGCTGCAACTATCAGACGTACCCCGTATCCTGGACGTTGATACGGCGCACAGCTACCAACTGCACGAACGGTACACCAATCAGGCCTATCCCATCGCCCGACTGCGAACCTGGGTGAGTTGGCAGAAAACGCATCGATATGAAGCCCACTTGTTTCGCAAATTCCAGGCCTGTACGGTGGTCTCGCCAGCCGAGTTAGACTACGTCACAACCATGGTGAGCGCCTCAAACGGTCGCGCTGAAGTTGTGCCCAATGGTGTGGACTGCCAGCACAACCGCCCTGGCTTGGCCCATCCCGCTCCTAAGACACTGGTCTTCAACGGTGCTCTTACTTACAGTGCCAACTATGACGCTATGCAATACTTCTTGGCCGAGATCTACCCGCTGATCCAGGAGCAAGTTCCTGATGCGTCATTGACCATCACCGGGGCTACTTCAGGCGTAGACCTCTCCGGCTTGCGGCTGAGCAAAAGCGTCCATCTCAGTGGTTACGTGGACGATGTTCGTCCTCTGGTAGCCGGCGCCTGGGCCTGCGTTGTGCCCATCCGGCAGGGAGGTGGCACCCGCCTCAAGATCCTGGAGGCTATGGCTCTGGGGACGCCGGTGGTGGCTACGTCCAAAGGGGCCGAGGGCTTGAGCGTGACGCCCAATCAGGACATCTTGATCGCCGACGAACCAGCGGAATTCGCTGCTCAAGTGGTCCGCTTGCTGCGCGATCCAGGTCTGCGCCAGCGGCTGGTAACCAGTGCCCGCCGCTTGGTCGAGCAACACTACGACTGGACCCCGATCGGTCAACGTTTTGTGGACCTGGTCGAGGACGTTGCCAGCAAGTGTGTGTCTGGAGGAATCCCCTCATGATCGGGGGTGTTCGACACAGACTCCCTGCTGGCAGACTGTGGACCTGGGCAGTGGCTGCGCTGGTGCTGGTCGGGGCGGCCTACCTTGGGTCTCACGCTTCTATGCGCTGGCTAGCTTTGCTCGTGGTGGGCATAGGCGCTGGCGTTCTGCTAAAACAGCCAATCCTGGGACTCCTGGCTCTGGTGCCTGCCGCCCTGGTCGCCCCTATGGAGTTCGGCACCGGCACAGCCGTCGCCGTGAACCCGGTCACGTTGCTGGTACCGGCCCTGCTCGCCCTATGGTTGTTGGACATGGTGCGCCGGCGAGAGTTGCGCCTGGTCCCGTCCCGCACCAACCGGCCTCTGTTCCTCTTTCTGCTTGCTGGCCTGTTCTCACTCCTGGTAGGTATCACATTCTGGGACCCGGCCGTGTCCCGCTCGGGCAATTTTACCCTGGTGCAACTGGCGCAGTGGGCCGTCTTTGCCTTCTCGGCTGGCGCCTTTTGGCTGACGGGGAACCTGGTGCGCGATGAGGTTTGGTTACACCGTCTGACCTTCTTGTTTCTGCTCGTCGGTGGTGGCCTTGCCCTGCTCCGTGTTGTGCCTGGCGCTGAAGGCATAATGGGCTATGCCACGGCAGCGCTCACCCGTGCCCCCTTTTGGCTGTTGCTGGCCGCCTTGGGTGGTGGTCAATTGCTCTTCAACCCAGGGCTTTCCACCGGCTGGCGTTTATTCTTGCTGGCTACCCTGGGAGCGGTGTTGGTCTATGCCTTTTTCATAATGCGAGAAGCGGCGTCCAACTGGGTGGGCGTGGCTGCTGCCGCGGGCGTGCTGGCCTGGCTGCGCTTTCCCCGCCTGCGCTGGCTGGTGGTGGTTCTTCTCCTGGTGCTGGCTGGCACCGGCATCCTCTCCACAGCCGTCTACAGTTTTGCCGGCGGCGATACCGAGTGGGAGGAGAGCGGCGGCTCGCGCATGGCGCTCATCGGCCGCGTCGTCGAGGTGACGATGCGCAACCCTATCACGGGGCTAGGGCCGGCCGCCTATCGCCCCTATGCCCGGATGAAACCGCTGCCTTACGGGAGAGCGTTTTGGATTGAACCCAACGTCTCGTCCCACAACAACTATGTGGATCTGTTTGCGCACGTTGGCTTGCTGGGACTGGGGCTTTTCTTCTGGTTCGCGGCCGAGCTAACCAGGCTGGGCTGGCGCTTGCGGGCTCATTTCACCCGGGGCTTTGCGGCTGGCTACGTCAACGCTATGCTGGCCGCCTGGGTCGGAGCGCTGATATTGATGCTGTTCGCAGACTGGATCCTGCCCTTCGTCTACAATATTGGCTTCCCCGGCTTTCAGGCCAGCGTGCTGGTGTGGCTGTTTCTGGGGGGGCTGGTGGCACTAGAGCAAATGAGCAGAGGTGCAAGGGAGCAGGGGGGAGTGGGGGAAGGATCAAAGTGAGGGTATATGATTGAACCGCAGCACCTGGCGCGGCGGGAAGTGGATCTCTCAATCATCATCGTCAACTGGAATACGAGGGAGATGCTGGCCCACTGCCTGGCGTCAGTGTATGGGACGGCGGGTGGCCTGGAGTTTGAGGTCTTCGCGGTAGACAACGCCTCAACCGATGGCAGCGTCCAGATGGTGCGCGAGCGGTTCCCGCAGGTGCATCTAATCGAGAATTCTGAGAACGTGGGTTTCGCGCGAGCCAACAACCAGGCCATCCGGCTGAGTCAGGGCCGCTACGTCCTGCTGCTCAACAGTGATACCAAAGTGTACCCTGGGGCGCTGGGGACGATGGTCCAGTTTATGGAAAGGCACCCCCGGGCTGGGGGGTGCGGGCCGCTGTTGCTCAACGCCGACGGCAGCTTGCAGGTCTCGTGCCATCCTATGCTCACCCCCTGGCGGGAGTTCTGGCGGCTGCTGTTCCTGGAACGGGTCAGTCGCCGAGCAACCTACGACATATCCAGGTGGGATCTGCATACACCACGGGAGGTGGAGGTCATCAAGGGAGCCTGTCTGATGTTGCGGTGGGAGGTCCTGGATCGGGTGGGCCTGATGGATACACGTTATTTCATGTATACCGAGGAGATGGACCTTTGTTATCGGCTCCGGCGGGCAGGGTGGGGATTATATTGGGTGCCAGAAGCACAAGTAGTCCACTATGGAGAGGGCAGCACCCGGCAGGTCGCAGAGACGATGTATGTCCAACTCTACCGCAGCAAGATGCAATTCTACCGTAAGACCGGTGGCGAGGCTTGGGCGCGTCTTTTCAAAGCTCTCCTGGTCTTAGCCTACCTGCCTCGCTTTCTTGTGACTGTGACCGGCGCCCCTTTCGCTCCGGCGATGGCCGTCCGTGCCCGCACCTATCGCCGCTTGCTGGCCGAGTTGCCAATGATGTGAGGAGAAGAGATCAAACCCTTATGCGCCTTTGCTACGTCCTGCTTTCCCCCACCTTTGGCATGCACCAATACACCGCCGACCTGGCCAACCGAATGGTCCAGGCTGGCCACGACGTGTACCTGGTCACCACGACCCGCTACCCGCGCGACCGGTATCTCCCGGCCATCAGCGTCCATACTCCGGTGGATACCCGTAACACCGGCTTCTCACCCGCCGGATTACGCCTTTCGGGAAGCCGGGAGGCGCAAGCTGAGATCTGTGCTTTGTTCCCAGATTTGGTCCACGTCACAGGTCCTCACCTGTGGAATATCCCTCTGATCTGGTTGCTGCGCCAGGCGAATATCCCGGTGGTCCACACCCTGCATGATCTGGACCCCCACAGCGGCACTTCCTATGGCCGTCTGCTCCACCTCTGGAACCGGAAGATCATCCGCCTGGCCGACCACATCCTGGTCCACGGGGCCTGCTACCGGGAACGGCTGCTGGCCATGGGCGTGCCGCCCGAGCGGGTGACGTATACGCCCCTCCTCCACCTCTTCCTGGGCCAGGCCTGGCTGGAGGGAATCAGACATCTGACCTCCCAGGTGCGCTACGAGCCCTGGGCGCTCTTCTTCGGACGGCTGGAACACTACAAAGGGGTGGACCATCTGATCACCGCCTGTGCTATGCTTGATACCCCCACAGGGAATGGCTCACGACTGGTGCTGGCCGGGCCGGGATCGCTGGAATCGCTGTGGGCGGGAGCGCTGCCGCCGTCCATTGAGGTGCGTAGCCAGCTCATTGGTGACGAAGAGGCGTTGGATCTCTTCCGCCGCTGTGGACTGCTGGTACTGCCCTACCTGGACGCTACCCAGTCGGCCCTCATCCCCGCCGCCTACTTCTTCCGCAAGCCGGTGGTGGTAACGTGGACCGGCGCCCTGCCCGAATACGTGCAGGAAGGGAAAACCGGCTGGTTGGTGGAGCCGGATCACCCGCCCTCGCTGGCCCGCTGCTTGGGAGCAGCCCTGGCAGATCCGGCCCGCTTGGCGGAGATGGGCGCCGCCGGTCGCGCCTGGTACGACGCACGGCGCACCGCCGAGCAATATGTCTTGGAACAGATGTATGAGCGTTTGGTTGAGGAGGGGAAAGATGGGCATTGAAATCGCTGAACTGCTGCTACAACATGAGTGGTCAACGACGCAGGCCCGCAGGGTCCAGGATCGGCCACGTCAACTCGGCGTGCGCCTGACGCTGGCCGAGCGCCGTTTTCTGCTCGGAATGGCCGATCTGCTTCTGGTCAACGGTGCTCTGGTGATCGCCCTGATCGTCTGGGGCGATTTCCCTCGCTCCGCGACGGCGCTGGGAACCAACTTCAAGTGGTTCGTTACCCTTTCTGCCGTCTGGCTGATCATGGGGGCCGCCCTCGACGTGTACAACCCGGCCCGGGCCGCCAGTACCACCCAAAGCCTTCTCTACGTTGGTCTGGCGGCGCTGTTGACCGGAGTCCTCTACCTGTCCATCCCCTGGCTGACTCCGCCTTTGGGACGGCGCTTGCAGGCTTTCGGCTTCGTCAGCTTGACCGTGGCGGGGATCGCCGGTTGGCGGACTCTGTATGCCCAGTTTTTCTTTCAACCTGGCTTTCAGCACCGTGTCCTGGTGGTGGGCGGTGGAGCTGTCAGCCGCGCGCTGGTCCGCGAACTGCAGGCCGCTGCCTCGGCAGAGCGTGCCAATCCCTTCCGGGGCACCGGCTATCTCGTGGTCGGCTTTGTGGAGGATGGGGGAAACCCGGGAGGTGAGCCGGTCAAGGGGGTGCCGGTCCTGACGGGGGAACAGAATCTCGTCCATGAGGCCCGGCGCCTGGACGTGGACGAGATCATCGTGGCCGACGAGAGTTCCCCCTCCCCTGTGCTCCGCGAGGCCATCCTGGACTGCTGGGAACTGGGATTGCGAGTGACCCCGCTCTCGGCCGCTTACGAGCGGCTGACGGCACGGCTGCCAGTGGAGTACGCCGCGCAGGACCTGAGCCTCGTCACCGGGGCAGCCGAGGGCCTGGCTGAGAGCCCAACCGAGCGACTGTACCAGGCTGGCAAGCGGGTGATGGACATGTTGATAGCCCTGGTGGGAGTCTTGCTGGTGGGAGCCTTATCCCCCTGGGTTGCACTGGGCAACGCGCTCACCTCGCCCGGGCCCCTCTTCTACCGTCAGCACCGGGTGGGGCGGGGAGGGCGACCCTTCGTGCTGATCAAATTCCGCACCATGATCCCTCAGGCCGAGGGAGAGGATGGGGCTGTTTGGGCGGCGGACGATGACCCACGGGTGACACCGGTTGGGCGCTGGCTGCGACGGATGCGCCTGGACGAGTTCCCGCAATTCATCAATGTGCTGCGAGGGGAGATGAGTGTGGTGGGCCCACGCCCCGAGCGCCCCCAGTTTGTGGGGGAACTGATCCGCTCCCTGCCTCTCTATCGAGCCCGCCACGCCGTGCGGCCAGGGATCACCGGCTGGGCGCAGGTGCGCTATCGCTACGGCAATTCAATGGAGGACGCCAGGATCAAACTGGAGTACGATCTGTACTACGTCAAGCACGCTGGCTTCTTCCAGGACTTGCTCATTCTCCTGCAAACCATCCCGGTGATGTTGCAGTTCAAAGGCTGTTGAGCCGTGGGCCGCATCCTCTTTTTGACCCAGGTGCTGCCCTATCCGCTGGATTCCGGCGCGAAGATCCGGGCCTATTACGTCCTGCGACACCTGGCGCAGCAGCACGAGGTAACTTTGGTCTCCTTCGTTCGGACGGACGATCGTCCTGAGTACACCGCTCACCTGGAGCGTTTTTGCCGGGCCGTGCATACGGTCCCGATGCGACGCTCCTGGCTGCGGGATGCTCGCGCGCTTCTGGTGGCGGGATTTACCGGCCGGCCTGCGGTCATCGTGCGGGACGAGATCGGTGAGATGCACACTACGCTAGGACGACTGGTGAAAGAGGATACCTTCGACGTCGTGCACGCCGACCAGACCTCGATGGCTCAGTATGCCCTCTACGCCAGGTCCCAGATGATAAATTCCGGATCTCGGGAGAAGGCCAGCCTGTTGCTGGACGCCCACAACGCGCTGTATCGTATCCCGAAGCGGCTGGCTTCCCGCGAGCGCAATCCTTTTAGGCGGCTGGTGCTGTGGCGTGAAGCCCGTGCGTTAGCACGCTATGAGGCAGAACTCTGGGGTCGCTTTGATCAGGTGGTCTTCGTCACCGACCTGGACCGTTACGCACTTCGAGGGCAAATCTCAAATCTCGAATCCCTATTTACCACCATCCCCATCTGTGTAGATCCTGAGGAGCAACCGCTGATTCGGCGTGTGCCGCGCCCGCGCACTATCACGCACCTGGGCACGATGTTCTGGCCGCCCAACGTTGAGGGGGTGTTGTGGTTTGCCAACGAGGTCTTCCCTCGTGTGCTGGCTCAAGTGCCCGAGGCGCAGTTCGTGATCGTGGGCAAGAATCCGCCTCAAGAAGTCCGTGCCCTCCCCCTGCAAAACCGCAACATCCAGGTAACGGGATATGTGCCAGATCCGACACCATATCTGGCCGAAACGGCGGTTTTCATCGTCCCGTTGCGCGCGGCTGGGGGCATGCGAGTCAAGATCCTGGATGCCTGGTGCTGGGGAGTCCCTGTCATCTCGACCTCCGTCGGGGCGGAGGGTATTGATTTGCAGGATGGGAGCCACGCGCTGATTGCGGATACACCTGAGGCGTTGGCCGAAGCGGCCGTGCGCGTCTTGCAGGACCCGGCGCTGGGGGAACGGCTCCGCGAAAACGGGCGGCGCTGGGTGGAGGGACAGTACAACTGGCGGCAGGTCTATGCCAGGTGGGGCGGAGTGTATGGGAGACTCATAGCTCAATGACCCGTATCACGCTGTTGTCGTCGGTGGATTACCTGACACCGATGCATCTGATGGAGCGCAGAGCCCACCGTGGCGAAGACCTTCCGTCTGCTGAACGATCCAGAAGCCTATGCAGCGACGGCCACGCGGCAGAGTGGACCGTGGAAACGTTATTGGAGTGGGATGGGAATGAGGGATAAAAGCTCTCGCTGGTTGTGGCTTATTCTGGCGATCTCGGTCCTCATTCGAATCGTCGTAGCCTTCTACCTGGGAGACGTGGTGGATGCGCCACCACTGATGACCGACCAGCGCTCTTATCACGCTCTGGCGGTGCGCCTGCTGGAGGGGCACGGTTACAGTTTCGACCGGCCCTGGTATCCCTTCACCCCTGCGGACACTCCTACGGCTCACTGGTCTTTCCTGTACCCTCTCTTCATCGCCGCCGTCTACGCCCTGTTCGGCGTCCACCCGCTGGCGGCCCGGTTGGTGCAGGGGGTGCTGGGAGGCGTGTTGCTGCCGTGGATGGTCTACCGGCTGGCCAAGTCCGCCCTCAGTCCATTGGCCGCCCAATCTCCTCTGCCAGGGAGAGGGGAAAGGGACGAGATTCTCGCTCTGCTGGCGGCGCTCGTAGCTGCCCTTTATGGCTATTTCATCCTCAACGCGACCACCCTGATGACCGAGACCTTCTACATCGTGGCCTTGCTTTGGTCGCTGGAGGTGGGGCTTAAGGCAGGAGGCTATTTGCGAGATGGGAAGGACATCCCTGTTACCCTGACCCTGGGTTTGGGCCTGAGTCTGGGCCTGGCGGCGTTGCTGCGCCAGTCCATTTTACCCTGGGTGCCGGTCTTCTTTCTGTGGCTGCTCTGGGGGGCCTGGCGGAGAAAACGGTTGGTGCCCGCTGTGCGGACGCTGGCCGTTGCAAGCCTGATTCTGGTTGCCTGCATCCTGCCCTGGACCTACCGCAATTACCAGGTCTATGACCAATTCCTCTTGTTAAACTCCAACGCTGGCTATGCCATGTACTCAGCCCAGCACCCAATGCACGGAGTCAACTTCCGCGAGTTCGACGCGGCGCCGTTGCCGCGGGAATGGTGGGGACGATCGGAGCCGGAACTGGACCGGGATCTGATGCGGCTGGGGATTCAGTTCGTCCTGGACGACCCCGGTCGCTACCTGTTGCTTACCCTGAGCCGGGCCCGCGCCTTCTTTGAATTCTGGCCCACGCCCGATACCACCCTGCTGCACAACGTCGGCCGGGTCGGTTCTTTTGGGCTCTTCCTGCCCTTTATGCTTTACGGCCTGGTCCTCGCCACCCGAAACTCGCAACTCACAACTCGCAACTCCCTTCTCCTTCTCTTTGCTGCCTTCTACACCTTGCTCCATATCCTCACCTGGGCGATGGTGCGTTATCGGCTGCCGGTGGACGCGGTGTTGACCCCTTTCGCTGCCCTGGCTCTGCTGGACCTTTACACGCGGGCGCGACGCTGGTCGTCGGCCCGCGTACGGGACGCTGAAGTGAGACTGCCTGGCACTTAAAATCGCCCGCTTATGGCTCTCTTTAGTACTACAACCGCACTTCCCCTTTTGAGAGGGCAGAAGGTGACTGTCACCTGCAAAGATAGCCGGAATTCGCGACCATCGTCTGGCACGATGTAGGCGACTCTTTACCTACGGCCCTACAGGTGACAGTCACCTGGGGCATCTACGGTTGTAGTATTAGCCTCTGAGCGTGTGGTGAAAGACCGAAGCGCCGGGCGCGTGAATAGATACCTCGAGGCTATGCTGGAGGAACGATCTTGGAACTCAAACAATACGTATCTACCTTGTGGAAGTGGAATTGGCTCATCGTCCTGTCAACGGTGGTGGCGTCTGTCTTCAGCTTCTGGGCCACGTCCCGGATGCCCCGCGTGTACATGACGACCACCACTTTGATGGTCGGCCGTTTCATTCAAACGGCCGACCCCACAGGCCAGGACTTCCAAATCAGTCAGCTACTGGCCCAGAGCTATGTCCAACTGGTGCGCCGGCAGCCCATCCTGCAGGGCGCCATTGAAACCCTGGGCCTGAACGTGCCGTGGCAGGCTTTGGCGGGACAGGTGAACGTCCATCTCGTGGCCGGCACCCAGTTGATCCAAATCAGCGTCCAGGACACCGACCCACAGCGAGCAAAAATCCTCGCCGATGAGATCGCTCGCCAACTTATCCTGCAAAGCCCCACCCCGGTGGAACAAGAGCAAGGCCAGCACCGCCAGTTTGTCAGCCAGCAGCTTGAGACCCTGCAGGTCCAGATCGAAGACGCTGAGAAACAGATCGAGGAGCTGCAGGGGCGACTGGCCCTGGAGAACAGTGCCCGGGGCATCCAGGACATCCAAAACCAGATCGAGGTCCTGCAAGGGAAGATCACTACCTGGCGGGGTAACTACACCGGGCTGCTCGATTTCTACCAGGGGAGTCGCACCAACTACCTGAGTGTGGTGGAGCCGGCTATGGTCCCCACCACGCCAGTCAGCCCTAACACCAAACTCAACGTCCTTCTGGCGGCCGCCATCGGTTTTACGCTGGCGGCGGGCGCAGCCTTTTTGCTGGATTACCTGGACGACACGATCAAGACGGACGACGACGTGGATCGGGTGCTCAATCTGCCCACGCTGGGGGCCATCACCCGCATCCGCCGTGTCCGGGAGCCGTCGGATCACCTGGTGACGTTGCAGTACCCTTATTCCCCGACCACCGAGGTGTACCGGGTCTTGCGCACCAATATCCAGTTCTCCAGCCTCAACAATCCATCGCCCCAGTTGTTGGTGACCAGCGCCAGCCCGCGGGAAGGCAAAACCACCACCGCCTGTAATCTGGCGATCACCATAGCCTATGCGGGCAAACGGGTGATCCTGGTCGACACCGACTTGCGGCGACCCTCCGTCCACCGGTTCTTCGGGGTGTCCAATCAGGTCGGCCTTACCAGCCTGTTGCTGGACGATGCCCTCCCGGTGGAGGCTGCCCTGGTGGAAACGTCGGTGGAAGGCCTGAAGCTGATGCCCAGTGGGCCGCTCCCACCGAACCCGGCAGAGTTGCTGGGTTCGGAGCCTATGAAACGACGGCTTGACCAGATGAAGGAATTGGCGGATGTGATCATCTTCGACAGCCCGCCCATCCTGGCCGTGGCCGACGCCACCATCCTGGGAGCCATCTGCAGCGGCGTGATCCTGGTTGTGGATGCCGGGCGCGCTCGCAGCGACGTGGTCCGGCGGGCCAGAGAAACCTTAAGCCAGGTCAACTTGAAAGTGCTGGGGGTCGTTCTCAACAAGCTTTCGGCCCGCCGTGCCGGCGGCTACTATTATAATTACTATTCTCATGCCAGAAGCGGACGCCAACGCAGGAATCCCAGACAGTCCAACACCTCCGCTGCCCCCCAAGTGGGGCTGTTGGCGCGTCTCACGCAACCTATAAGAAACAGACTCTCGGCAAACGGCCGTTCACCCGCTGCAGAGGCCGAAGAAAAGGTTTGACGATAGGCCATAACCTATGCCCCCCATATCGCCCAACCACCAACGCTATTGTCCCCATTTTGGATTGCAGGCCGACCGGGCTTCCATCTTCACCGAACCGGCGGAGGAGCACCGCTGCTACGTGGCGACCAGGTGCCAGCGGATTGATCTGGATCACCAGGCAGCTTTCTGTCTGACCTCCACTTTTGACGCCTGTCCCCGATTCGTGGCACCGCCAGAGCCGATGCCTTCCCCGGCTGTCGAGCGTCCGCCCTCCGTCCCTCTGGCCGGTGGCGATGTCTCCTCCCTGCCGGAGGATGCAGCACCTGCCCCACCGTCGCGACCCCCGTTCTGGCTTGTGGCGTTCCTGGAAGAGATTTCCCTGCTACAGTGGGTGGCGTGGATCGCCATAGCGTTTCTCGTCCTGGCGGCCGTCTACAGTTACCTGAATATGAGGCGGTCGCTGGCCGGAGCTGATCCCCTTGTCGCCCCCCCCTCAGCCCCCCTCGTCGCACCCACGCCGCCACCGACGATGCCTCCGGCGGAGACGCCGACGCCAGCAGGGGCCGTCCCGGTGGTGGCGTCGACGCCTGTGCCACGCCTGCCAAATCCTACCCTGCCTCCCGGCAGGTTGCAAGTCGTTCTCTATCCGGTTGGGAATGCCGTGGGCTGGGTGTCGAGCAGCGATCCGCTCAACCACTTCGGCGACCGCAATCTGCACGTGGGTGCCTTCGAGGGCCACACCTACTACGGCGCGATGCAGTTCAACCTGGCGTCCGTCCCGTTGGGGTCCAGGATCGAGGCGGCGACCCTGGAGTTGGCAGGGTTGAGCGGGGAGCACCTGGGAACTGGAGGAACCTGGACCCTCCGTCTCCTGGGCCCAGAAGTGGATGGGAATTGGGTGGCTGCCACCTACGATCAGATACGCGACGCACCGGTACTCGACACCATCCCCCCCGAATTGAAGCCCGAGGACCTGGCAGTGCGCCAGGTAAACGTTTTCACCTTCACAGCGGTCCACCTCGAAGAACTGGAACGACGGCTGGAGACCGGGCTGGTATCTTTTCGCCTCGACGGCCCTACCCAGGGAGCGGATAATCTCTTCACCTGGGATACGGGTTACGGTGGCGGGTTCGGCAACCGCCCGGCCCTGCGCCTCGTTTACCAGCCTCCGCCCACACCCACGCCCGTCGTGGTCCCGGCCATCCCGGCCACACCCACGCCCGCCAACGTGGTGACTGCGGTCGCCCTGGCCGCCACCGCCACTTACCAGGCCACCGCCATCGGCACGCCCACCCCATGGCCTGCAAACATGGTCACGGCCACACCGCCCGTTATCGTCACCAATACCCCCGTCCCCGGCAACACTGCCACGGCGGAGTGGGTGGCTGCTGTGGCGACGGCCGAAGCTTTCCTGTATGGAACTCCCACGCCGCTGCCGACCGATGTCTGGACGGCCACACCCAGCCCGACCTACGTGATAGTCACCAGCACACCGACGCCGGAGAACGTTTTCACCGTGGTGGCATTGGCGGCTACCGCCACCCGCGTGGCTGCCACGACAGGCACCTACACGCCAGCCCCAGAGAACTGGGTGACGCCCATCATCGTCGCACCCAGCCCGACGCCGGCCAACACGGCCACGGCTGTGTACCAGAACACACTCGCCACCGCCGAAGCAATGGCCTACGGCACACCCACCCCCACGCCGATGAACGTGTGGACGGTCACACCGACGCCGATTTTCGTGCTGCTCGAGGGCGGGATTCTGACCCCGAGTCCCACTCCCACCCCCACGGCCACGCCCCGGTCCATCCCGTCGGAACTGGTGGGCAAGATCGCCTTTGTCTCAGATCGAGCTGGCGGGGAAGACCCATTGGTCTTCCTGGTGGATCCGGATGGGAGTAACCTGGCCCTGCTGACCGATCGCTGGCCTTACGACCTGGCCCTGGCCCGCGACGCTTATTCTCCGGACCAACGGCTCCGGGTATTTGTGAAGGATGCAATCATAGATACGGGCGTGGAGGACAGCTTCGGTAACGTCGTTCCCGTTCAACTGAGAGTTCCTGCTCTTTTCTTCTACGATTCCTATTACAAAGTAGAGGGGCAAATCACCCATTTTGGCGCCGGCATCGCTTATGAGCCGGCCTGGTCTCCCACCGCCGATCAGATCGCCTTTGTCTCGGACGACAGCGGCAATGACGAGATTTGGGTCATCAATCGTGATGGCAGCGGTGCCCGTCAACTGACCAGAGACAGATATAGCTGGTGGGACAAACATCCATCCTGGTCACCTGATGGATCGAAGATTGTCTTCTGGTCCAATCGCACCGGGAACCGGCAAATCTGGGTGATGGACGCCGACGGGAGCAATTTGTACAGCCTCAGTCGTGCCGGGTTCAACGACTGGAACCCGGTGTGGATCAAATACACCGACCCGCCCCGCGATCCGACCCAGCTCGAGTGAAGGTTCAAATGGAAATCGAAGCCCAAATTCGAAAATACGTGGCCCAGAACCTGCTCTTCAGCGACGATGGCTTTGAGTACGATGACGACGACTCCTTTCTGCAAGAAGGCATCGTCGACTCCGTCGGCGTGCTGGAGCTGGTGCTCTTCGTCGAAGAGACCTTTGGCGTGACGGTGGACGACCAGGAGATCACCCCCGACAACTTCGACTCCGTCAGCAAACTGGCGCGCTACGTCCGCAGCAAGACACTGGGGGCCGGGGGCTAGGGGCTGGGGAGCGACCAGCCATCAGCCCCCAGCGAAGGGAGGTTCCAATGCTCGTCCAGGACATTCTACACCACAGCGCCGACCGCCTGGCCAACCGCCCTGATCGAGGGTGGCGTTCGGCGCGGCGACCGGGTGGCGGTTTACCTCAACAACTCCGTCGAAGCGGTGGTGGGCATCTTCGCCACCCTCAAAGCGGGCGGTGTGTTCGCCGTCATCAACGTGCTCCCCTTCTCCTTCGACTACGGCCTGTGCCAACTGCTGATGGTCTTCAAGGTCGGCGGCCGGCCGGTGTTGGAGCGGTCCTTCGCCTACCCGGCGGCCATCCTGAAGGGGTGGCTCAAGGAGCATAAAAGGAGTGATAATGAACATAACGAAACCCGTCTGCAAGCCGGACATCACTGTCAAGGATATTGGAGGTGAAACACTGCTCTATAGCGCCGACGACGAGGCAATTCATATTCTCAACCCCACCGCACAGCTCATCTGGGAACTTTGCAATGGGGAGCACACCGCAGAAGACATAGAGCGAGCGGTCAGGGCCAGCTTCTCCGGGGCCGATGAACACGACGTGGCCGGAGATGTCCGGCGGGCGCTGGCGGTCTTTGCCGGCAAAGGGCTGTTGAAGAAGATGGCCTGATGGCCGGCGCTGCAATTTGCCCCTTGCCATTTTGCAATTTGTCGTTTGTCATCTGAAGGCAGTTCCCTGTGAGCTTTCGTAAGAGTGTCTTGCTGGCCAGGAGTGCCTCTCTTTTAATGATGGTCGGGTTGGCCATCGTGGCCGGACTGGTCATCGGCGTGATGGCATTGGACCGCGCAACCGACCGACCGGAACACCTGCCCATAGGCTCGCCCGCGTGGACGCTCGTTTCGCCTGTCGCCTACGTCACCCTTGCCCCGACGATGGCCTCTCTCGCC
The DNA here is from genome assembly GCA_024276515.1 of Chloroflexota bacterium. Classification (GTDB taxonomy): domain Bacteria; phylum Chloroflexota; class Anaerolineae; order 4572-78; family NAK82; genus JAJRXB01. Next base: position 6,922 of record JAJRXB010000274.1, on the reverse strand, counting down.
CCGGCGACGCCGACTCCATCTTTGACCTCGTCTCCGACCTCCACGCCGGCGCCCCCTCAGACCCCTCTCCCGCCGGCAAATATGCTTTCTCCATCGCCTGCTACCGCGTCGGTTCCCGGCGGCGCACCCGCGGATGCGCCTATCCCCACCGACACGACTACGCCTTCTCTCACCGACACGCCCACTCCCGCTGATACCCATACGAGCCCACCGACGCCCACCGACACACCCACGAGCACGCCATCTCTATCCCCCACCGATACACCCACGCCGACGCCCTCCCCTCTTCCGCCCGGTCGCATCACCGGCCGGGTGCTCCTGGACGGAACCCCTGCGAGCGAGGGGGTGACGCTCAAGCTGGAGGATCAGACCTATAACGTGATAGCAGAAACGACCGTCGGGGCGGACGGCGTTTACGCCTTCGCCGACCTGGAGGCTTCAAGCGGGGGGTACAACGTGCTGTTCGCCCAGGAGTGGAACACCCAATACGGGATCGATCAGGTAGTCAGTTGGGGCTGGATGGGTCCCGTGACTGTAGAAGATGGGGCCGTCGTCGAACTGCCCGACTTTGAACTCTCGTTGTCAGGGTTCGGACAGATCAATCCCGAGCCCGATGCCACTTTTTCTACAGCAGCACTTTCGTCCCAAACCCCTGTTGTGTTTGAATGGGCGGCCTATCCTCAGGCGGTGGCGTATTGGGTAGACCTGGCCCGCGGAGAAGAATCGGAGGTCGTCTGGCAGTCCACTCTCATCCAGGACACGTCGGTCGCCTTCGACGGTACGCTGGACGGCGGCACGCACATTCAGCCAGGGGAGTATTGGTGGGGTGTGGGCGCCCGGCGAGCGTTGGGGTCGTATACGCTGACCGTGTACGGCTATCAGCAGCGGCTCTCTGTCGAGCCGTGAGAGGAGAGATCAGGTCCCAGAATAAAAGGGGGAGATATGAAAAAAGGCATACCCGTTCTTGTGGGGTTGGTTATCGTGGCAGGGTTGGTCTCCGCCAGGGGATGGGTGAACGCAGCGCCGTCACAGCAGGCCGGATCTGGACCCCTGGACGTGGTCATCAACGAGGTGGCCTGGGGCGGTACGGCGGCCAGCCCCGCCGACGAATGGATCGAGCTGTACAACAACACCGGCAATGCTATTGACTTGAGCGGCTGGACGCTGACCGCAGCCGATGGGACACCAGGCATCACCCTTAAAAATGGCAAAACGATTCCCGCCCACGGCTATTTCCTGTTGGAGCGCACTGACGACAACGCAGTGAGCGACGTCGCCGCCGACCAGATATACACCGGAGCCCTCGGCAACTCCGGGGAGAAATTGGAGCTGCGCGATGACGCCGGGACTCTGATTGACACCGCCAACGGCGACGGCGGCGGCTGGCCGGCCGGTACCGGCAGCCCAGACTACCGCAGCATGGAGCGCATTACCCCCTCTGCCTCTGATGCCGATAGCAACTGGGCCACCAACGATGGCGTGACGCGCAACGGGCTGGACGCCGACGGCAACCCTATCAACGGCACCCCCAAGGCCCCCAACTCCGTGACCGGGCCACCCACTGCCATTACGCTGACCTCCTTCACCGCCGAGGCAAGTGCTGGCCGTGTCACCCTGGCCTGGGAGACGGGCACAGAGCTCGACAACGCCGGCTTCAACCTGTACCGCGCCACGGCCGAAGACGGACCCTACACCCGGATCAACGACGCGCTCATCGCCGCCGAGGGCGACCCGGTGTCCGGCGCCCGCTACAGCTTCCTGGACACGCCGGGCTACGGCACCTTCTACTACCGGTTGGAAGACGTGGACTATTACGGCGTGAGCACTCCCCACGGCCCGGTGGCAGTCACAGTGACACGCCCATTTCGCCGCCCGCCACACAGGCCCTTTGCGCCGCATTAGATCTGAGAACAAGGGAGCAAGCTGTGGAAAACGTGAAGCCAAAGCGAATCTTGAAAGAAAAGGAAGAGGAACTTCCAAAATACGAGCCGCCGAAGGTCATCACCCTCGACAAGGACGAGATTCTGGAGGAACTGGGACCAGCCCGAGCCTGCTACAACCATAGTGGGTCAGTCGTGGGCTGCTAGCTTTTGAATATTCTCCAGAGGAGCCTGTGGCTGAATTCACGCCCTCATACACCCCTCACGTTCCGACCCCACTGATGCACGAGGAGAAAGAGGGCCTTCATCTCCTCTTGCATCCCGAAAAGCCCCTTTGGATAGTGGTCAACCTCGTGGGGCTCCAGATCGCAAGGCTGTGCGATGGCGAGCACACAGTACAAAATATTGCCGCTATCATCGCCACCCGTTATGCCCAGGAACCCAATCAGGTGCAGGCCGATGTCATCGCCTGCCTTCGGCAACTTGAGCGGGCCGGCTTCTTGCTCGATCACGCCCCTTCCAGTGGAACGGGCTCCTCTTCTCCTCGCCCGCTTCACCTGCATCTCAGCGTCACCGAGAGGTGCAACCTGCGTTGCATCCATTGCGCAGTGACGGGCAGGCCAGCGCCATCAGATGCCCTCACCACGGTGGAGGTATATCGCCTCGTAGACGAACTCTCCCCGGCCAACGACGACTCGCTGGCCCTGAGCGGCGGAGAGCCCCTGTTGCGCGGGGACGTTTTGGACGTCCTGCGGTACGCCTCCCGGCGGGTGCGAACCTCTCTGACCACCAACGCCACCCTGATTGACGAGGAGGCCGCTGCTGCCCTGAGCCAACTGGACCTCGTCATCCAGATCAGCCTCGACGGAGCCAGCCCGGCCGTCCACGACCGAGTCAGAGGCCCGGGAACCTTCGACAGGACCATACACGCCGTAGAATTGTTGCGCAGGCGTGGCTTCGCCGGTGAACTGGCGTTCTGTATGACCGTGATGAGGCACAACGTCGCTGACGTGCCCAATATGATTGACCTGGCAGAACGGATGGGGGTGAGGCTCCGCCTTATGCCTCTCCAAAGGCTGGGGCGAGCGAAGACTGTCTGGACGGAGATAAGCCCCGTGCCCGGGGGCTATGCACAACTGTACGCCTGCGTCTATAAACGCCTTGCCCACCCTCGTAAAATCGCCGTTGATGGCGGGTTCCAGGGCTTTGTTCTCGATGTCCCGGAGCAGGGAATGTGGTGTGGCATTGGCCGCTACGCCGCTGTGGACGCCCAGGGAGACGTGTATCCCTGCTCCATGTTGATGACGCCCGACTTTCGCCTGGGCAACGTCAAGCGCATGCCCCTGCGACAGATTGTGGCATCCCCCAATCTGGGGGAGCTGGAGAGTTTCTGCGCAGCCAGAAAGACACTCATCGAAAAGTGTCGCCATTGCCATTGGAGAAACTTTTGCCAGGCGTGTTGCCCGGCCAGCATTCTCTGGGAGAAGGGTACAATGCTGGCAACCGACGACCTCTGCGAGTTCCGCCAGCACCTCTACCGGGAAACTTTTTTCAACCTGGCAGGGCGTAAACTGAGCCGGGAGAACCTGGCGATGGAGCCAGCCTGTCAGTAGATTGCAGACTGCAAGATGTGGCCGACGTTTGGGGGCCGCGCTCCCCACCGCGACAGCTACCGTTTCTTTGACGTAGTGATCGCCGCTCAATCCGACTCGCGGGAGTTCCTGGACCTGTTTGCCGATATGTATCGGCGCTTCCGTGCAGACGGCTGCGACGAGACTCAGACGACCTGCTACGTGATGACCCAAGAGAGGATGCTGGTCGTTGACGATCAAGTCCTGACCCTCGACGACTCCGACTCTCTGGTCGATCTGGCTTATGAACGCATCCTCGACTCCATCGTCGCCCGGGTCAGAAGCCACATTCTGATTCACGCTGGGGTGGTATCCTGGAACGGTCACGGCGTCGTTTTCCCCGCCTACTCCGGCCACGGCAAGACCACCCTGATCCTGGAACTGGTGAGACGGGGCTTCAAGTTCCTCTCCGACGAGATCGCGGCCTTCGACCGCCAGCACCGTCGGCTGACTCCGTTTCCCCGCAGTCTGCGGCTGCGCCCCGGCACCCTGGCTCTGTGGGGATTCACACCCCCTCCTTCGACAGCGACGTCCCGAATAGAGCCGAGGGGCACAGCGCACCACTCTGCCCCGGCCACAAGTTGGCGGGACAAACTGATCCTCGACATCGAACGCATCCGGCCTGATAGCCTCGGTGAGCCGTGCCCGGGAGGGTACGTCGTCGTCCTGTCGAATCCCTCAAGCGAGGGGAGGGGGCTGGATGAGCCTGATCGAACGCTATACCTCCTCCCGGAGCGGATCACCGCCGCCCTGTTGGAGGAGATGCGGGGCATCAGGGGGGTGAAGGACGTAGAGCGCGTGCCGGAGGGCACGCTGCCGGCGCTTCGATTGCGCGTTGAAAGAGGCACGTCCGTCACTTCTCGGATCGAGGAAATATGCCGGGGGCAGGGAGTGCGCATCCTCGACGTGGTCAAAGGTGGCGAGCGCCGGCCCGATTTCGAAGCATCACCCAGGCTGGAGCCGATCTCCAGCGCAGAAGCGACGATGGAACTGGTCAGAAGATTTCGGGCCGGGCGCAACTCGGTTCTCATACAGCAAGAGTACCAGGGTAGCGCCGCACGCTTGTTCCTGGAACTGGCAGATATGGTGAGCCAGATGCGGTGTTATCGCCTCTCCGTGGGCAGGCTGGACGAGATGGCAGAACTGATCTGCGATTTGGTGAGCGGCGGATGAACACAATGGAGGGCATTCGATAAACCCGGTTTTTTTCAGCGGAGTCTTTGATGAGAAAAAAAGGGCTGCTGGTAGCGCTGTGTGCCATCTGTGGAGTGACCAATTTCGGTGCCACCCCCCCTGAGCCTCAGAGCCTCAGGCTCCTACACTCCGATGACCAGAGCGTCGTCCTCGAGTTCGCCGCGGCAGACCTCCACGCGGAAACCGTGGAGCACGAAGGGGTGACCTATCACAGGGTGACCCTCCCCGGTCTGGCCTGGACGACGGAGGTGGGCAGCCCTCAGGTGCCGGTGCAGGGAGTGCTGTTGGGCGCGCCAGGCGGCAGTGCCCGCGTCGAGGTTCTGGAGTCGGACTACCGGACGTTGTCCGGCTACAACCTGTATCCGAGCCCGGCCCTGGTCATCAGAGAGAACGGTGGCGTTCGGCACGCTGAGCCTGAATTCGCCCTCGATGCGGCCGTGTACGCCACCAACTCCTTCTATCCAGGCCGGCTGGCGGAGATCGGCTTCTCGGGCTACGTGCGCGATCAGGCGGTGGTGCAACTGCGCATCTACCCTCTCCAGTACAACCCGGTCACCGGGGAAGCGAGGTTCTATCGCCGCATTCGGCTCAGGGTGACTTTTGGCACGGTGGCGCAAGCGGACGCTACACGCCGGCCGGGTGGCAGGGCCTACGAAGGGCTCCTGCAAAACGTACTTCTCAATTACGCAAGCCTGGGCAGGCAGGTAGACGACGGCGACCAATCAGACAGTAACCTGCCCGGTCGAAAGGTGTCCGCCACGGCCAACCAGTCTCCCGCGCTCAAAATATCCGTGGCAGAAGATGGAATCTACGAAGTCACCCCCTCCGACCTGCAAAGCGCAGGTCTGGATCTGGCCGAACTGGACCCGCGCACGATCAAGATGACCAATCGCGGGATCGAAATTCCTATCTACCTCCAGGGCGAGAACGACGGCAGTTTCGACCCGGGGGACTACCTGGTGTTCTACGGCACAGCCATCACCGACGTCTTTACCGTTGAGAATGTGTATTGGTTAACCTATGGGGGAGAAAACGGGCTGCGTATGGCGGAGCGAGACGGGACCCCGGGGTCAGCAGCGGTGCCGACCGAATTCTACAACGTCGTGCGCGCAGAGGAGGACAACACATACTGGCAAGGCCTGCCCAATGGGGAAGGGCAGGACCACTATTTTTGGGAACAACTCAGCGCCCCAACCTCGGGAAACTACTCTGTCGGCCTGAACAACATCGCCGGCATCAGCGATACGGGCCAGGTGACAGTGACCCTGCGGGGGAAAACGAACCCGCCCACCTACCCGAATCACCATACCCGGATCTACCTGAACGGAACGCTGGTCTCCGACGCCTGGTGGGATGGGCAGATCGAGTATCAGCACCAGGCGACGATATCCCAGACCCAATTGCTGGAAGGCGTCAATACGATCAGGGTCGAGTCGGCAGGCGATACCGGTGCGTCGGTGGACATCGTCTACCATAACTGGTTTGAGATCGGCTACTGGGACACCTACGTGGCGGAGGGCGACGTGCTGGGGTTCCGTGGTCCGGGAGCCGGCACGTACAAGTTCGAGGTGAGCAATTTCACCACCGATACCGTTGACATATTCGACGTTACCCATCCGCTCAGCGTCACCCGTATCGTCAACGGCGAGGTAGAGACAGCAGGCAGCACCTACCTGGCCCGGTTCGAAGACACCTGCGGGACGGACACGCGCTATCTGGCCCTGACGCCGCCGCAGCGCAAGAGCCCGGTCAGCATCGTCCTCGACGAGCCATCTGACCTGAGGTCTACCGACAACGGCGCTGACTACGTCATCATCACCCACCAGGATTTCTACACCAGTGCCCTGACGTTGGCCACTCATCGGGAGAACCAGGGGTTGCGGACGGCAACGGTCGAGATCACCGACGTTTACGACGAGTTCAACTATGGCATCTTTAACCCCCAGGCGATCCGGGACTTTTTGGCGTATGCCTACGAGAATTGGACTGCGCCAGCCCCCCAGTACGTTCTCTTGATGGGTGATGCGAACATGGACTACAAGGACAACCTGGGGACAGGCAACGTCAACTACGTGCCCACCCATCTCATTGATACGCTGGAACTGGGGGAGACCCCTTCTGACAATTGGTTCGTGTGCGTGAGTGGCGACGACATCCTGCCGGATATGTTCCTGGGGCGGATCTCGGTGAGGACAAGGGCCGACGCCGACGCCGTGG
>JAJRXB010000273.1 GCA_024276515.1 Chloroflexota bacterium | reverse complement strand
GGGCTGGGTGCCCATCCAGACCATCTACCGCGACGAGGTCAGCCGCTTCCATCCCATCAAAGACACGGCCCTGTTCTTCCGGGCCGTGTGGCGCGCGCGGCGGACGTGACGCGCGGAGAGGCGCGAGGCACTTTATCGGCGAGATGACAGCGAACCCCAGTAGAACCCAATTCCAAACCTGCGCGAAAAGCACGACGAGGGAGCGAGCACAAAGCTCGCTCCCTCGTCGTGCTTGCTACCCGGCCTGTGGTATTGATCGGCTCAGGCCCTCGCTTTTACCTCGTACTGCGCAATCAACTCGCGGATGACGGGCATCAGCTCGGAGGGGACCTCCAGCATGGTTCGCCCCTCGAAGGCTCGCTCGTCTTCGACAACCGCTTCCTCATCCGTCTGAGCTTCATAATGAGCCAGAACTCGACGCACTCTCTCTTCGTCCCACCCGGGTGGGAAATAGTTATATCTCATTTTTTCCTCCTGCGTCTGCGGTACGCCCTCAAGGCATTCCCACGCAATTCGTAAGCAGTTATCACAAAGACGCTCCCCGGCTCGGGATCGGGCACGTATATGACCCGCAGGTATCGTCCCGTTTCCGTCTGCCCAATGGCTACCCGAGCCCCTCCATATCCCTGACGATCCTCCCCCGGCCTTGCGAAAACTTCTTCTACTTCGTCCTCAGTGACGTCGTGCTCGTAGATGTGGGGTAGATCCGTTTCTGGGTCAATGTAGAACCGGATGTTCCAGATGGCCAAACCAGTGGCTCCTGTCACAGGCAATGGCGGGGTAACTCCCGACGCAAGGCATGATTCTGTCTGAGATTATAGCATGATTCATCGTTTTTCACAACTCGGTGCAAACGGCAAACGTCTCGCACTGTCAAACCCGAAGCCCCCACCCTTCGTGGAGACTTCGGTGTTCTCTCCCTGGCTACCTCTCCCTCACCCTAAACAACCGCCCGTCGCTGCGGCCGAATACTTCGGGGAAGTAGAACTCGCTGGCCACGGTGGGGATGACCCGGTACTCGCCGGGCAGGGTGGCGCGGAAGGTGTAGGTGTACTCGTAGGTGCCGGCCGGCAGGTAGTCGGCGAACAGCACCACCTTCTCGTCGCGCATTTCGCTGCGGCTGTACCAGTTCCACCACCAGTAGTACCACTCGCGCCACCGGCTGTTCTCCGCCTGGCGACGCAGGGCCGGATGCTGATCCAGCAAGCTGGTGGTGGCCAGGCTCACGTCCACGGCCTCGGCCCCGGCCGGCAGCGGGTCTTCCACCACCACGTAATACAGATCGTGGGGGGCGACGATGGTCAGCCGCACCTGCACCGTATCGCCCACCGCGGCCTCGTCCACTTCCTGGCACTCGTCGCCGACGCAGCCGGGCGCGGTGTACTGGCGGTAGACGATGACGCCCCGGTTCAGCGGCTCGATGTCCTCCACCGGCAGGTAGACCCGCAGGTGGGCGGTGTAGTACAGCCGGCCCGGCCCCGCGCCGCGACGGATGTCCAGCCGATTGCCCTCGGCCAGCAACTGGGCCACGTCCACCCGCAGCTTGACGCTCTGATCAACGTTACTCGCGTCCACCGTGCCCGAGGCCAGCTCGTCGCCGTTGAGCCGGGCCACGTAGTCATAAGCCCCCTTCAGCTCGCCGGTCTCGGCCATCCAGTCGGTCAGGGCGATGAGCGCCCAGGCCGTCTCCTGCGTCGTCTCCCAGATGCCCTCCCGGCGGGTGACCATCAGCCAGCGCACCACGTTGGGGATCAGCGCGTTCTCC
>JAJRXB010000272.1 GCA_024276515.1 Chloroflexota bacterium | reverse complement strand
TTGAAACCGCTCCTGCAGGCCTGACGGCCAGGCGTCCACCTCCCGTGGACGCCAGCGCCTCGGCGCAGGCCGACGCCTCGGCCTGGGGCCTTCAGGCGCGACTTTAGTCGCTATCGCCTGATGCCGGGCCAGATAAAAGACGCATCCTGCCATAGAATTGAAATGCACCCGAGCCAGGGCGCAGGGCGCGAATCACTTGACACCCACTTGCTTTTCGGATAAACTACCCAACAGTGTCCACGCTTTCCTTAAAGGCGGATATACTATCAAACCATTACCCCAGGTAACGGGCATGGCCAGGTTCACCCAGTCGAAACTCATCTACGGTTTCTATCGCCTGGCGGGCGTCCTGGTGCCTCGCATTCCGCCGGCCATCGGCTATCCTCTCTTTGCCTTGATCGGGGGACTCGTCCATCGGCTCAATGGCCGTGCACGTGCCAACGTGCGTGATAATATCCGTCACGTGCTGGGTCCTGACGCGCCTCAAGCTCAGGTCAACCGTCTGGCCAGAGCCACCTTCAACTACGTGGCTTATAATTATTACGACCTGTTCCGTCTGCCTACCCTCGGCGCAGATCAGGTAGAAGCGATGGTGCGCGTGGAAGGGTGGGAGAACGTCGAAGCGGCCTTGAACCTGGGCAAAGGTGTGGTGATGACCTCGGCCCATTTTGGCAACATCGAGATCGTGCTCTATGCCATGTTGATGCGTGGGGTTGCCATCACAATCCCCGCCGAACGGGTGGAGCCACCGGAACTGTACGACTATCTGGCGGCGCTGCGTATGAGCAAAGGGCTGAAGCTCATCCCGGTAGATGGGCCGATGCTGGAACTCTTCCGCACACTTCGGCGCGGTGGCGTAGCCGGCGTGGCCGGCGACCGAGACATCACCGGCCATGGCACAATCGTGGAGTTTTTTGGTGCGCCGGCCCGTCTTCCCGACGGCCACGTGCGCCTGGCGATGCGCACCGGCGCGCCGCTCGTCCTGGGCTTCAGCCGTCGCCTGGGCCGAAACTCTTACGAAGCCCGATTCTGGCCTCATTTCTCCATCCCGGCGGAAGGCTCCGAAGAAGAGCGCCTGGCAGCCGGCATGGCCTACGTCGTCAGGGGGCTGGAAGAGGTCATCGGCCGCCACCCTGAACAGTGGACTGTTACCGTCCCCATTTGGGGCGACCCGGCAACTTGATGAAGAAACTACCGGTTTGAGGACTGGTATGAGAATTGCCCTGGTGTCACCTTACGATTTTCCCTACCCAGGCGGGGTGACCAAACACATTACCAACCTAGCTAAAAGCTTTCGGCGATGCGGGCATCAGGTGCGCATCATCGCTGCTTCTTCGCGAGATGCCGACGAGGTACCCCCAGACGTGATCCGTATTTCCAGCTTCGTGGTGCCGGTGCGTTACAACGGATCGGTGGCGCGGATCAGCTTTTCGCCTCGCCTTGCCCGCCGGGTACGTGCCCTCTTGCGCCGTGAGACTTTCGACGTGTTGCACCTGCACGAGCCAACCACCCCAACCCTTCCGTGGGTGGTGCTGCGACAGGCGCAAAAACTTTTGCCGCAAACGGCGTTGATCGGCACCTTCCATGCTTACCGCGAGACGCCCTCTCTCGCCTACGTTTGCGCGCGGCCGCTCTTTCAACGGGTGGTCAACTGTCTCGACGGGCGGGTCGCCGTATCGCAAGTGGCCCGCGATTACATCAGCACTTATTTCCCCGGCTCATATCGTGTGATCCCTAACGGCGTTGACGTGGCTCTCTTCGGAGAGCCGTCGTTGGAGCCGTTGAGCCAATTCTCGAATGGTCTCAACATCCTGTTCGTGGGGCGGCTGGAGCCCCGGAAGGGATTTCATTATCTGATCGAAGCCTATGCGCGGGTGAAGGCAACGCTCCCCGAAGCCCGGTTGCTGGTGGTGGGACCCTACACCGCCGAAGACCGGACGCCATACGAACGAGACGTGCGTCGGCTGCGCCTGCGCGACGTTCACTTCATCGGCTACGTCCCCGACGAAGAACTGGCGCGCTACTATCAAAACAGCCACGTCTTTTGCGCCCCTTCGACCGGCTTCGAGAGCTTCGGCATGGTTTTGCTGGAGGCGATGGCCGCCGGGACTCCCATCGTCGCCTCAGACATCGAGGGCTACCGGGCCGTCGTCAGTCACCAGGTCGAAGGGTTGCTGGTGTCGCCGAGAGACCCTGGTGCGCTGGCCGACGCTCTTATCCGTGTGTTGCAACGACCCGATTTGCGCCGTGCAATGAGTGTGCGCGGTCGAGCCACCGCATCTCATTACGCCTGGGACCAGGTCGCCGAGCGGGTGTTGGATTATTATTGCGAGGTGCTTGAGCGGAAATTGGGGACCCGTGTGGTGTGGAACAGGCGGGCAAAATCCAGAGGCGTACTCCCCTCCGGGGTGCACCTGTCCCGTGTCGCCTGCGCTTGCGCCGCAGGCACAGGCGCCTGCGCTTGCGCCGCAGGCACAAGCGGGATGGTGTGTCGCATCGACGGCCCGACACGGCTTCGCTGTGCGGACCGGGGATGCCCTGCCGGGCCCACACCTGCCCGTCCCGGCTCCCTGATCCACGTAGCGGGGCCCCCTGTGGTGCGCCGTCCCGGCACGGGGCCGGGGGGCACAGGCGAGCGAGGTGAAGGACAGACAGGCTCAGAGGGATGGTGCCCTCTTCGAGGAAAAGCGGGGTGATCAATGCTGACAGACTTGATGCGGCGATGGGGCCGTGGTATCCTCAACCCGGTCGCTCAATTTGTGAACCAAATCGGCGTCCCGCCCAACGTGGTGACCGTGACCGGTTTCCTGCTGACGACCGCCGTCGCCGTTGTGCTCGCGCTGGGCTACATCCAATTGGCCGGCGCGTTGCTCATCGTGGCCGCATTTTTCGATGCCATTGACGGCGCACTGGCTCGACTGATTGACCAGGTCACCCGCTTCGGCGCGTTTCTCGATTCGACGATGGATCGCTTCTCCGAAGCGGCCCTCTTCCTCGGCGTGTTGATCCATTTTTACGGCCAGAACGCCAGTTCCGAGGTGATCCTGACTTACGTGGCGATCGTCGGTTCGCTGATGGTCAGCTACACCCGGGCGCGGGCGGAAGGGGTTGGCGTCTCCATCAAGGGGGGATTGCTCACCCGCGTTGAGCGCACCCTGATTTTGATCGCCGGCCTGCTCTTGAACCAGTTGAGCATCACCCTTTGGATTCTGGCGGCGTTGACCAACTTCACCGCCTTGCAGCGTGTGTGGCTGGCCTGGCGGGCGACGCGGGGGAACGGCCAAAGCGTGAAAACGTGAAATGTCGGGGTGGTGTTTTTCCCCCTCCCCCTTCGTAGGGGGAGGGGGGGTGGCGGGGACGCCGGAGAAACACCCTGCATCCGGGACGGAATCTCTCTCCCGGCGAGATGCCACCCTCCCCCGGCCCCTCCCTGTCAGCTATGCATTACCCACATGTCGTTCCGGCCGCTTTTTGCTGCGAATAAATCCGCAGCCTAATAGCTAAAGTCGGCTCAAGCCGACTGCTCCTCC
>JAJRXB010000014.1 GCA_024276515.1 Chloroflexota bacterium | reverse complement strand
TATGTCATTGCGAGGGAGTGAAACGGACGAAGCAATCCCCGCATTGCAGGCCGGAGATTGCGCACCTGCCCCACCGCAGGCACGCAGGTGCGGGTCGCTTCGCTCGCAATGACATCCCCCCCCCGTCACTTGTGGTTTAACCACCACCCAAAATGGGCTGAAGGTAGGGGCGAACCTGCGTGTTCGCCCTGTAACGGGCAGACACACCGGTCTGCCCCTACAACTTGTTTTGAACACACCAAGTTGAAAAAGGGGTGAGAGATATGGCGAAAGGTCGCATTGTGATTGACGAGGAAATGTGCAAGGGGTGTGAGTTGTGCACCACCGTTTGTCCTTATCACCTTATCAGTATGGCCGATCACTACAATGCCAAAGGTTACAAACCGGCCATGCTGGTAGATCCCGAAAATCGCTGTACCGGTTGCACTCTCTGCGCAATGATCTGCCCCGATGCAGTGATTACTGTCTTCCGTGAGGTCAAAGTCAAATCGACCACCAGCCGGATGGCGGTGGCTGCGTAGAGAAGAAGGAGGTAGGGTCAATGGCACCTGTAGATCCCTTGCAGGGAAAGGAGCTATTGAAAGGCAACGTGGCAATAGCCGAAGCTGCCATTCGGGCTGGTCTCCAGGCATACTTTGGCTACCCGATTACGCCTCAGACCGAATTGCTGGAACATATGTCACTACGAATGCCCCAATTGGGGCGTACTTTTTTGCAGGCGGAGAGCGAGGTGGCGGCCATCAACATGGTCTATGGGGCAGCCTGCGCCGGCGTGCGGGTGATGACCTCCTCCTCCGGGCCGGGCATTAGCCTGATGCAAGAGGGCCTGTCGTACATCGCCTGCTCCGAAGTTCCCGTGGTGATCGTCGACATCATGAGGGGTGGGCCGGGGTTGGGCAATATCCAGCCCACCCAGGCCGACTACAATCAACTCACCAAGAGCGCCGGTCACGGCGATTTTCACAGCATCGTGCTGGCTCCCAGTTCGGTGCAGGAGGCGATTGACTTCACCGTGCTCGCCTTCGACCTGGCCGAAAAATATCGCACGATCGTCTTTGTAGCTGGCGACGGAATGATAGGGCAGATGATGGAGCCGGCCAGGTTGCCCCCAATGCAGAAGGTGCGTACCACTCGCCCCGACTGGGCGTTGACGGGCGCCAAGGGCCGGGAGAAGAACATCATCACCTCTCTTTACCTGGGTGGAGAAGTGTTGGAAAGCGTCAACCAGCGATTGCAGGCCAAAATCAATCGCATCCGGGCCGAAGAAGTTCGCTACGAAGAAATGCTCACCGACGACGCCGACATCCTGGTCGTGGCCTTTGGCACCACGGGGCGCATCGCCAAGACGGCCATCCGCGAGGCGAGACGCCAGGGGGTGCGCGTCGGTCTGTTGAGACCCATCACCTTGTTCCCCTTCCCCTTTGCGCCGCTGGACGAGTTGTCGAAACGGGTGAAGGCCATTCTGGTGGTGGAGATGAGCGCCGGTCAGATGGTCGAAGACGTGCGGTTGGGGGTCTGGGGGCGGGTGCCGGTTCATTTTTATGGTCGCACCGGCGGGGTGGTCCCGTTGCCGGGTGAGATTCTGGATCAGATCTTGGCACTGGCTGGCCGTTTGGATGAACCTCCCTCGGGTGAGTTGCGGGAGTTCGTCGGCATGTCTGTGTCGGTGTCGTGAGGGGTGACGATATGGAAGAGCAATGGGTAGAACAGGTAGTTTACCAGCGACCGAAATCGCTCAGTAAAGTCCCAACGCATTACTGCCCGGGCTGCACCCACGGCCTCATCCACAAGCTGATCGGCGAGGTGATCGACGAGCTGGGCATCCGGGAGCGAACCATTGCCGTGGCGCCGGTTGGGTGCTCGGTGTTGCTCTACAATTACTTCGAGTTGGATGGGGCCGAGGCCGCTCATGGGCGCGCGCCGGCCATGGCTACCGGCCTCAAGCGTGTGCAACCCGATAAGATCGTCTTCACCTATCAGGGAGACGGTGATCTGGCTTCCATCGGCATGGCCGAGATTGTGTGGGCCGCCACGCGCGGCGAGAACATCACCGTCTTTTTCATCAACAACGCCATCTATGGGATGACAGGCGGGCAGATGGCGCCGACCAGCCTGCCGGGTCAGGTGACCCGCTCCTCGCCGATGGGGCGAGACGTAGAGATGACGGGCATGCCCATACGGATGGCCGAGATGCTGGCTGAATTGCCGGGCGCTTCCTACGTGGTGCGACGTTCTGTTCACGACATCCGCACCATCAAAGAGTCTAAAAAAGCCATCCGCACCGCGTTTCGCGTGCAGATGGCCGGGGCCGGGTTCTCGTTGGTCGAGTTCCTGTCTTCCTGTCCCACCAATTGGGGGTTGACGCCATACCAGTCTCTCGATTGGATCAAGCAGAATATGGTCCCCTACTACCCGCTGGGTGATTACAAAGTAGCGGACATCGTTAAGGACCTGAAGTAGAGGTTGGAGGGAGCGATGCAGGAAGAGATGATTTTCTCCGGCTTTGGTGGGCAGGGAGCCCTCTTTGCCGGGATGGTTTTGGCCTACGCCGGAATGGACAGCGGCAAGAACGTGACCTGGATTCCCAGCTACGGACCCGAGATGCGGGGCGGGACAGCTCACACCACCGTCATCATCAGCGACGAGGAGATCGGGTCGCCGATTGTGCAGCGTCCCAGCGCGGCTCTTGTTTTGAACAATCCTTCGATGGAGAAGTATGAACCGCTGGTGAAAGAAGGGGGCGTGTTGGTATACAACAGTTCGCTCATCTCAATCACGCCCAGACGAACCGACATTCGTTACGTCCCCGTCCCTGCCAGCGACGTCGCCAACGAGTTGGGAAACGTCAAAATGGCCAATATGGTGGCGTTGGGTGCGCTGGTGACGGCCACCGGGGTGCTGTCGTTGGAAGCGGTGATCCAGGCCCTGCGCGATCATCTGCCCGAAAGCAAACACGAGATGCTGGAGCCCAACGTGCAAGCCCTCCGGCGCGGCGCGGAACTCGCCGAACCGGTGGTGGCCTGAATCGCTTTGCCTAAATGATACCCGCCAGCAGCGCCAGCACCACGCCGCCGGCCATCACACTGCCGAGTTGGCCGGCCGTGTTGGCCCCCATCGCGTGCATCAGCAAAAAGTTCTCAAAATCGTATTCCTGGCCCAATCGCTGCACGATGCGGGCCGACATGGGGAAGGCGCTGATGCCGGCCGCCCCGATGAGCGGGTTGAACTTTTTGCGGGAGAGCACGTACATCAGCTTGCCGAAGAGGACGCCGCCCGCTGTGTCGAGCACGAAGGCCAGCAAGCCCATCCCCAGAATGAGCAGTGTGTCCAGGCGAATAAAGCTGTCGCCGGTCATCGTGCTGCCGATGGTCAGCCCCAGGAAAATGGTGGTGACGTTGGCGATCTCGTTTTGAGCGGCCTGACTCAGCCGTTCCACCACGCCCGATTCGCGCAGCAGGTTGCCGAACATCAGCGTGGCGATGAGCGGGGAGGCGACCGGCGCCAGCAGCGAGACGATGATGGTGACGACGATGGGGAAGAGGACCCGCGTCGTTTTGGATACCTCACGCTGAGTGTAGGGCATGCGCACTTTGCGCTCGGCCTCGGTGGTCAGCAAGCGCATCACCGGCGGCTGAATGATGGGCACCAGCGACATGTAGCTGTAGGCGGCCACGGCGATGGGACCCAGCAGGTGGGGGGCCAGCTTGGTCGAGACGTAGATGGCCGTCGGGCCGTCTATGGCGCCGATGATGCCGATGGAGGCCGACTCGTTCATATCGAAGCCCAGGGTCAGCGCCAGCATCAGCGTGCCAAAGATGCCAAGCTGCCCGGCGGCGCCCAGCAACGCCATTTTGGGATTCTCCAGCAGCGGGCCAAAGTCGGTCATCGCCCCCACGCCGATGAAGATGAGCAGGGGGAAGAGTTCCGTTTCGATGCCGGCCCGGTAAAGGATGCCCAGCATGCCGTGCTCGTCGGCGATGCCGGTGAGGGGCAGGTTGGTCAGAATCGCCCCAAAGCCGATGGGCAGCAGCAACACCGGCTCGTAGTCTTTGGCGATGGCCAGGTAGATGAGCACCCCGCCGGCGATCATCATCACCACCATTTTCCAGGTGAGGTGCATCGGCGCTTGCAACAATTCTAGCAAATTGACGAAATCCATAGCGAACTCCGTTTGTGTTTATGCAAAATCTGACATCCTCGTTCAGTCGCTACTCAGCCTGGGTAGCTGTTTGGTGTTGAGTGTCTGCCCCAAGCTGGTGTCGGAATCCCCATCCCCCCTGGCCCCCCTTCCCCAGGGAAGGGGGGAGGTAG
>JAJRXB010000271.1 GCA_024276515.1 Chloroflexota bacterium | reverse complement strand
CTGCCACCGGCATCGGCGTAGCGGTAATCGATGTCATACAGTTTGACTTCATTGACGATGGCGCCGTCAATGCCCGGGGCGGTGATGGTTACGCTGATGGAGCGATTGGCATAGAGAGCCGGATCCAGGCGCAAGGAGAGACGATGAGGTTGACCATCGCCCAGATTTTCCGGACCGGCGACCGGGTTACCATCGACGAGAATGCTCTCCTGGCGTCCGGCGCCATCGCATTCATAGAGGGTGATGTCGAGATGATAGGAGTGACCGGGTAACAAGTGATCGAAACGATAGGCCAGGGTGCCGGTGGGATCACGGCGGAAGGACTGGTACGCCTCGACGCCGCAACTGCCGGTTACATCCGCCTGCCCTGTGTCTACCACACCATAACCGATCGCGGCATCGTAAGCCGGGTCATTGGCCCCACCGCTATCCAACAGAATCGGCCCGGCCAGGCCGACGTAGACATCCAGCCATTCGTCGTTGTTCCCTTCGTCGAATTCATTGACGGTGTCATCACGGTCGGCGCGAGCAAAAAGGCGGTAAAGACCGGGGGCCGGGGGCGTCCAGGTACAGGTCTCGATCAGCTGGGCCTCGCTCCCTACAACGACGCTGGGTTGGCAGACCGTGCTGGTGGAGCCGTCGGGCGCTTGTACGGTGAGGGCCAGTGTTGATGCACTGGCCGCGGTCTGGCCGCTGTTGCTGATGGGCAGAGTAACGGTGATCGTCTCGCCCGCCACCGGCTCCTCATCGCTGAGTTGGATGGCGGAGATGAGCAGGTCGGGCCGGGTGAGGATGGTGAGGGTGGCTGTGGCCTCGTTGTTGTCCTCGTCGGTCTCGGCCACTCGATCAAAAGGATCGACGACCACGCGTACGGGCACATCGCCGGTGAAGCCGAGGGTGTTCCACTGGATGGCGGCTTGGGTCGTGCCGCCGGCGGGGACGTTGGGCACGAAGGTCGAGCCAATGTACCATTCACCGCCCCCCTGCCCCCCAACATTGGGGGAAGCGCCGCCCTGCCCCCCAATGTTGGGGGGAGTGGCGAAGAAGCTGGCGGTCAGCGGGCCGGAGTCGTGATCGCTGTTGTTTTGGATGTTGGCGCTGACGGTCACGATATCGCCTTCGGTGGGACTGCCGGTTCCGGGTTGCAGGTTGGCAGGTTGCAGGTCGGGTTGATTGGTGGGCGTAGCGCTGAAGCTATGGAGGGCCGTGGCCAGCGAGGGGCTGGGCACGATGCGGATGGGCACGTCCACCTCTCCGCTGAGACCGGAAAGATAGCTGTTGAAGGCCGTAGCCAGGTTGGGGCTGGAGATGATGGCCGGATAGCTGTGACTGCCGCTGTAGGACCAATCCACGGTGCCGTCCGCGCCGATATCGACGGTGAAGGCCAGCGGCCCGGCCGCATCGGCACTCTGGCCCATTTGCAGGCTGAGGGTGACATCGGCGTAGTCTTGAGCTTGCAGGCGCAGGAAGCGGGTCTTGGCGCCCACGGGCGTCAAAGCGAGATTGGTGAGCAACACCTGGGCGCCGCGGTCGATCTGCACCCGCACGGGCACGTCGATGGCATCGCCCCAGGCCACCTGGTTTTGCGTTAGCAGGTAACTATTGAGAGCGCCGACGAAGCCGGTGGCAGGCAGCGTAGCCGGGAAAGCCGTGCTGGCGTTGTGCGTCCAATCGCAGACGCCGTCGTTGCCGAAGTCGAGACAGAGGTTGAGATTCCCGGAAGCGACACCCGTGCCCGATACCAGGGCATCCAGGCTGGCGCTGCTGTACACCTGGCGTTTGAGTCGTAGCGATTGTGTTTGTGCACCCGCGCCGCTGAATAGATAACGACGACCATATTGGATTTGATACGTGCGTCCG
>JAJRXB010000270.1 GCA_024276515.1 Chloroflexota bacterium | reverse complement strand
CGCCCCCGCCTGGTGGCTGCTGCTGGGGGCAGGGCTGGCCTGGCTCTGGCGACGCAGCCGGCCGGTGCTGGTCGGCGTGAGCGCCGCGCTGCTGCTGGCGCAACTGGTGACGCTGCTCGACTTTTACCACGTCCCCCGCTATCGGGACGAAGATTACCGCCCCCTGATGACCTACGTCCGCGCCCGCAGCACCCCCGACGACGTGTTCCTGGCCAGCTATCAATGGCAGGTCGGGTTTTACCACGCCTACCTGCCCCCGCCCCGCCCCGCGCTCTTCGTCGTCCCCGGCTGGGGCGAAACGTGGGCCGCCGACCCGGCCCGCATGCGCGCCGACCTGGACGCGCTGGTTCAGGGCCACCCGCGTCTCTGGTTCCCCGCCTACCAATCCCTGGGGCGGCTGTGGGAGACTCAAGTGGAGGCGTATCTGAACCGATTCGCCTTCCCCACCCGGGTGGATTGGAGCATCCCTACCACCAAGCTCATCCTCTACGCCCGGGGCGACCGGCTGGTCCCGGTTTCCCCCGCTGCCCCCCAGGGAGGAATCGCCACCAATTTTGGGAATCGGCTGCTGGTGGAGCGGGTCGAGGTGGGAGACGCGCCGGTGGAGGCAGGACGAGGTGTGGTGCCGGTGACCCTGGTCTGGCGCAAGCTGGGGAGCCTGGGAAGCGACCACCGCGTCGCCCTGCGCCTGACCGACGCCGACGGGCGGACCTGGGCCAGCCGCGACAGTCTGCCGCAGGGGGGCGACGCATCCTTCACCGCCCTGGACGTGGGGGAGCAGTTGGAAGACCACCACGGGTTGCTCGTCCCGGCCGGCACCCCGCCCGGCGACTATCAACTCCGGCTGAGCGTGCGTGACCAGGCCGACGACCGTCCGCTGGACCTGCTCGACGGCCAGGGCCAGCCGCAGGGGGTGGAGGCCATCCTATCCACCGTAGAGGTCGTCCCCCCGGCCACCCCCCTCCCCCCCGACGCGCTGCCGGTGCAACACCCGCTGACCGCCGACTTCGACGGGCGCGTCCGGCTGCTGGGCTACAGCGTCGGCGACGGTCCCTTCCGGGCCGGCGACTCGCTGACCTTCAGCCTCTTCTGGCAAGCCCTGACCGACGGCGACGAGCCCTACGTCGTCTTCGCCCAGTTGCAAGACGAGAGCGGCCGGCCGGTGGCCCTCAGCGAGACGCCCCCCGTCTACCCCAGCGACCGCTGGCTGGCCGGGACCCTGCTGCGCGACCCACGCGAAATTCCCCTGCCCGCCACCCTGCCCGCCGGAACCTATCGGCTGGCCGTCGGCCTCTTGCGCCCCGACGGGGCGCGCCTGCCGGTGGGACGGGACGACCAGGTGGTGCTGACCACCGTCGAGACGACACAACGCCCCCACGACTTCACGCCGCCCTCGCCGGGGCACCCGCTGGACGTCCGCTTCGGCGACCGCGCCCGGCTGGTGGGCTACGAGCTACGTGTCCCAAATGGGGGAGGCGTGCGCCCCGGCGATTCGCTGACGCTGGTCCTCCACTGGCAGGCACTCGACACCTTCGACCGTCGCTACCGCGTCTTCGTCCATCTGATAGACGCCGACGACCGCATCGTGGGCCAGCGCGACCAGGTCCCCGGCGGCGGCGATTTCCCCACCACCGGTTGGGTCCCCGGCGAGTACCTGACCGACGCCTACGCCCTCCCCGTCAACCCCGACGCGCCGCCCGGCGAATACTGGATCGAAGTCGGCTTTTACGACCCGCTGGACGGAGCGCGCCTGCCCGTCACCGGCGCCGACGGCCAGCCCCTCGGCGACCGGCTGCTGCTGAGCGACACGCCGGTGCAAGTGACGGGTGGCGAATGACGATGGTCAGCGGATTGAGCGAATTAAGCTGATTTTATCTTTGATCATCTGCTCCATCCGCTCAATCTGCTGACAATAGGGTAAAGAAAACCAAAAAGCAAAGGTTTCTTTGCCGGGATTGGGGGATGAGGGGATTTGCGGGAGCGTAGGTGACAGTCACTTCTGAAAGTGACTGTCACCTGTGCCCTGATTCATCTCCTAATCCCCTCTCCCGGCCTTGTTTGGTCTGTCCCCGGTCCCGGGTAGCGCAAGAACCAGCGGCAGGCCCAACAGCAGTGGCACAACGGCACTGACGATAAACGCCAGGCGCAGGCCAAACAGGTCTCCCAAAGCCCCCAGCACCACGACCGCCACCGAGCGAATGGTAAAGCTCAGGGCCATGTAGATGCCGTTGGCCAGTGCCCGGTTTTCGGGGAAGCTCTCCTGCACCAGGGCCATAATGACCGGGGTGATGGACAGCCCGGTGAAGCCCAACAGCAACAGGATCGGGAATCGAATCCAGCCCTCGACCGACAGAAAAGCGAACATCAGCAGGGGGGTCGCCAGCAACGAGATGACGAGCACCTGCGGACGGCCCAGCCGGTCGCTCAGCGAGCCCCCCAGCAGCGCGCCCATCACCCCCGCCGCCTCCAGCACCGACAGCGAGGCGCCGGCAAACCAGAGGGTCGCCCCTTCTTCGCTCAGAAAGGTGGGCAGATAGGTGGTCAGCGACGAGGACAGGAGGGCCCGGACGACGATGATGCCCACCAACGGGACCATCAGCGGTCTCATGCCCCTCAACGCCCGCCGCCAGGGAAGTCCCTGGCCGGGGTGTGGCGGCCGACCGGGCACATCTCTGAGCCGAAGGTAGAGGGTGGCCGAGGCCAGCAGGCCGATGACCATCAGCCAGGGAGTCCGCTCCAGGCTCAAAAGCTGGATGGCGCTGACGATGACGATGGGCCCCAGAGTCCGTCCCAGCTCCCCGCCGACCATCCACAAGCCCATGCCCCGCCCCAAACTCCGCCCCGACAGCCTGCCGGCCATCACCGGCGCGACAGCGTGGAGACTGGCCGAGCTGACCCCCACCACAATCAGCAACAGAGCCAACACGGCATAGCCCGGCGCCACGCCCAACAAACTCATCATGGCCGCCGTGACCGCCGGCGCCAAAATGACCAGATAGCGCAGGCTCACCCGGTCGGCCAGGTGGCCGATGAAAGGTTGGAGCAACGACGGCCACTGCATAAAAACCGTCAGCAGCCCGGCCTCCGTTTTGGACAGGGACAGTTTGGCGATGAGCACCGGCAACAGAGGCGGCAGAAAAGCGGTGTAGGAGTCGTGCACCGCGTGACCGGCGGCGATGGTCAGCACGCGGTCGGCCTGAAAGCGTTCGGTTGTTTCTTTCACGGGTTTGATGACCCTCCAGAGGGGGCAGAAGGTGACTGTCACCTGAAGTGGTGATTCACAGGGCTCCCTCCAGCCGCAGAAGTTGCCTCTTCCTGTCCAGCCCGCCACGGTAGCCGCCCAGCCCCCCGCTGCTCGTCACCACGCGATGGCAGGGGATGACGATGGGGATGGGATTGCGCCCCAACGCCTGCCCCACTGCCCGGCTCGCCCTGGGCCTGCCGATGGCCTGGGCCACCTGCCTGTAGGTCCACACCGTGCCGGCCGGGATGCCACGAATTGTCTGCAGCACGCCCCGCTGGAACGGGGTCAGCCGGCGCAGATCGAGGGGCAGCTCGAAGCGAGAGCGAGCACTGGCGAAATACTCCCGCAACTGCTCGGCGACCGGCGCCAGGGCCGCCGGATTCTGCTCCGTGCGGGCCAGCGGATCCAACCCGCTGAGGAAGGTGGCCGGGTCCGCGCTGAAATCTATCCGACACAGGCCCTGGGCGCTGGCAGCCAGGTAGAGCGGCCCCAGCGGCGATTCGATGACGTCCCACTGAATCGGCGGCCCTGTCTGTTCAACCCCCTCTTGCACCCGGCGGCGAGAGTCCGTCCCCACGGTGTCCTTCAATTGCTCCAACAGTCGCTCTTCCACCCATTCACCTCCTTTCATTCCACCTGTAAACTTCCCGGATTTGCAACTCCAACTCCGGCTCCTGCCCTCCACCGCTCAGGTTTTCCCAGACCATCCTGATCAATCCCAAGAGGGGCGTCCAGGGCTTGAACAGGCGGTATTCGCGGAAATCCTTTTGATTGCTGGTCAGGATTCGCACCAGCTTGCGCGCCGCAACCTCCGGCGATTGAGCCAGCAGGCGCAGCACAAAGGAGTAGCGTTTCATCATCGCCTGCCCCTCTCCCCCAACTACCGTTGGCCGGGTGAGCATATCGGTCAGCATCATTCCCGGACTGAAGCCGATAATGCGAATGCCGGTGTCTTCCATCTCCCCCGCCAGCGTGCGCGTGAAAGATGCCACCCACGCCTTGGTGGCGGCGTACAGGCCGGTAGGTGAGGATGGTCGCAGAAAGGACCCTGCGCCATAGAGGTTGACCAGTGTCCCCCGACCGCGCGGCAGCATATGCTTCAGCGCTGCCTGGGTCCCGTGCAGCGTGCCCAAATCGTTGACCCGGAACATGGTCAGTGCGTCCTGGGGAGACATATCCAGAATGCGCCCTGCTCCGGCTGAGAAGCCGGCGTTGTTCACCCAGACGTCAATGCGACCGTGGGCGGCAACCACAGCATCGGCCAGGGCGTGAACCTGATCCTCGTCGCTCACGTCGCAAGGGACGCCGGTCACACGCGAGGGGACAGCCTGCAAGCCGTCCAGGGCGCGCTGCACCGATTCCCGGCTGCGCCCGCTGACCACGACGATGGCGCCGGCCTGGAGCGCTTCCCGGGCCAGGGCATAGCCGAACCCGCGCGTCGAACCGGTGATGACGATGACCTGATCGTGCAAGAGAGAACTACTCATAACTAAACTCCCATCTAGTGCATTTGGGCGTAAATAGTTGCCTAGTACTCCGGTGGTCTTCCTCTTGAGTGTTGCGGCTGTTGTCATGGCGAGCGACCGTAGGGAGCGAAGCCATCTCCGCATTGCGGATAGGAGATTGCTTACCCCGTTCGGGGCACAGGTACCCCGTTCGGGGCACAGGTACCCCGTTCGGGGCACAGGTCGTCGCTGCGCTCACCTGTGCCGCATCCCTGGTGCAGGCAGGGTGACATAACAACTGGCGATCTTCGTAACCAGGCCCTTATTTACGCCCTGATGCACCAGGAACCTCAAAGGCACTAAAGTGATGCCTCCACCCATCCAATCACGACCTACATTGTAGCAGAAGCACCCAGTATTTGCCAAAGGCATAGGCGCAAGGCGTCGGATGCACACTTCTGCCAGGTCTAGGACACACTTTATGACCGGGAATGTGACTTGTGGCACTTCCCCACGTGACCGGCCCCGGTGTATCCTGAAACCAGGAAATGCTACAGAAGCTTTGCCCCCGGCAAAGCGATGCTGACGAGGAGGTTGTGAATATGTCCACCCCACTTTCGCCAGAGGTGAGGAACAACGACGGGAACGGCAAGGGCAAACCGAGTCACCACTGGTTGGCCGGCATAGCCCTCATCGCCATCGGCGTCCTGGTGTTGGTGGCGCAGTTCAGCAGGTCGGAGCTTCTGGGTTTGTTCTTCCTGCTCGGCCTGGGCCTGATCTTCCTGCTCTGGGGCAGCGCCGCCCGCTCGGTGGGTCTGCTCATCCCCGGCGGGGTGCTGAGCGGCATCGGTCTGGGAGTCTACCTGATGGAAGGGCCGTTGAGTTACCTGGAGGGCGAGGCCGAAGGGGCCGTGTTTCTGCTCTCCTTCGCCGCCGGCTGGACCTTGATCACCCTG
>JAJRXB010000269.1 GCA_024276515.1 Chloroflexota bacterium | reverse complement strand
TACGAGTGTACGCATTTTCGGGCTGGCGACTGCTGGCTCTTTGCCAAACGGCACGGTTGGAACGATCGTCTTCGCGTGGCTGACTCGGTCTATGCCGGGGCTGCCTCGCAACTGGATGGGCAAGACCTCATCCCCACCTCGCCCTCGCTGGAGGTGGGCTACGATGACGACGCCATTCAACTGATCTACCAGCACAAGGCGCCACCCAGCACATCCAGTTTCATCCAGCGGCGGGGGCGGGCCGGGCGCGACCCCGACGACTCGCCGGTCATCATTACCCTGCTCTGGCCCTACCGCCGCGACGATGCCTTTTACTTTTTCCGCCCCGAGGCCCTCTACGATCCGGCCCTCGACGACGCCCCGCTGAACGCCGGCAACTTCAACGTCCAGCGCACCCACACCCTGCTGGCTTTTTTCGATTTGCTGGCCTGCCTGCGGCGGCAGAACGTGGACAGGATTGCCGATGATCCACGGATCGCCGATTTCACGAACGCTGGATGGTCATACTTTGCGCCCGGCGACGATGTGATCCAGAGCATCAGGCGGCGCGATCACCCGGTTAAGGGACGCCAGATCATTGCCAAGCATCGGGAAACTAAAAAGGATATCTGGTTTAGCGGGGGGCATTTGACGGGCGGACACGTTGTCGACCAGGGGAACCAGTTCAAGATTCGCGGTTGGTTGCTTATGGACAAAGGGCTGAGCAACCAAGTGCTCTTGCCCGCATGGAAACGATTGAAGAACGTTTTTCCTGCCTATCTATCGCTGGCTCAAATTGCCAGTTCTCCATTCCTGGGACATCGTACCTACCCCTTTTTGATTCCAAGTGGTGCATCGCTACCCGCTCGCTTACTACGACGCTTTGGGAACAAGACCTGGCATTCGTCTAAAGACCGGATCGAGCGCGGCAATTGGCTCAAAACCTATCGCCACATTGACTGGATGCTCCAGGGCAGCGAAGAGGCCACCACGCTCACCGTTCACTACCCCAACCCCGATTACAGTCAGCCGGGACACGAAGAAGAGGATGCGGAACGCACGGTGGACGTGACTTTCGGCCTGACCGAGTTGCTTCCCGGCAACGTCTCCTACCGTCTGCGCGAGTCCCAGGCCATCCACTGGACGCCCATTCCCCAGGAGGGTGAATCCACTTTCCTCTACCCGGAAGAAGACGTGAAGGACGAGGAGGGCAACGTCGTCGGCCGGCGGCCCATCGCCGAATTCCTGCCCCAAAAGGGGGACATCACCAGCCAGCCCGACAGCATCTTCGGCGTGCCGCGTCATCTGGACGAGCAGTTCCCCGGTCTCTCCTTCATGAGCCTCAGACGTCTGCGTGTGCAAGAGTTCGGCCCGCCCAACCGCCAATATAGCCCTGTCTGGTTCTATGATCCAGAGACCCGGCAGGCGGTTGAGGTGCGACCGGGCGAACAGCGTCCGCCCAACTTGCTGCCCATCTCGCGCCGCTCCTCGGCCCGGTGCAGTTCGGTCATCATCCCCTACATCACCGCCGACCGGGGCGTGCGCCACCGTCAACTCCTGCCGCCAGTGGCCAATCTGTTTGCGACAATTGACGGCTTTCTGGAAGAGGGACGGGCGATGCTGGGCTACACCCGGGTCTTCTACGAGATGCAGATCGACATCAAGACTGACCACAGGGTAAGAGACCGGCTGGGTATTCGGCAGGAAGACCTCACCCTGCACCGTTCCTTCTACGACGACCAGGGCCATCCCACGTTGGTCGGCTATGTCGTGGAGACCCAAGGTATCCGCTTTCAGGCCAACCCCGACCTGCTGGCCCAAGCAGTCGAGGCAATCCTGGACGACGAGGCCTTGCGCTTTCGGCTGCGCCGCAACTTCGCCATCTACCGGATGGCTGCCTACGCCACGGAAGGAAACATCTTTCTCAAGTCCCTGCTCGACGCCGTGGCTGTGGTCGTGGACTACTGGCTACACGAGGTGGTGCCCCGAAGCGAAGGGGAACCCCGCTTGCTTGACCCGGCTACAGACCGCGATCCGTTACTCACCTACTACGCCACCCACCGCATCGTCCGCCCGGCCGAGGTGGAAGAATTCGCCACTTGCCTCACCGATACGTTCTTGGCGCGTCTGAACGGGACGCTGGCGGTAGCCTTCCAGAACACATCCGACTTCCGCGACTTCGTGGAAAGCGTGGTGCTGCACAGCCTGAGTGCCTTGCTCAAAAACCTCATCGCCCGGCTGGGCGGGGTGGGCAGCGACGACCTGGTGGCCTACGCCGACCTGCCGGTGTTGGACCAGGTGGACCGCTCCACAGACCCACGCATCTTGATTATGGACACGGTGGAGGGCGGTTCCGGCGGCATTGCCCAGGCCTTCGAGCGGCTGGATCTGACCGACAACGAAGGCTCGCTGTGGTGGACGTTGCAGACCGAACTGGGCAACTGTCCCATTGGCAACGGCGAGGCGTTGGT
>JAJRXB010000268.1 GCA_024276515.1 Chloroflexota bacterium | reverse complement strand
GGTCAAGAGACCGGCCACAGCGATAGTGGGTGGCGACCCCAGGCTATGGCCGGTCTCCCGACCGTGCCGGTTGTGGCTCGGTCAAGAGACCGGCCACAGCGATAGTGGATGGCGACCCCAGGCTATGGCCGGTCTCCTGACCGCCGTGGGTGGCTCGGTCAAAAGACCGGCCACAGCGGGAGACCGGCCACAGCGGGCGTAGGGACGATTGAAGTCGTTACTACGAGCACGGATGTAGTGGCGACTTCAGTCGCTTTGGCCCTGCCGCGGATGACCGAACTCGCCCCTACGGAAAGATCGCCGGTGTCCGGGAGATTGCCTAATACGCCCCATCGCCAAAGATCACTTTGGGGATGGTACGCAGAAAGATGCGTATGTCCAGGGCTGGGGTCCATTGCTCGGCGTAGTAGATGTCCAGAAGCACCATCTCGTCGAAGGGGATCTCACTGCGACCGCTCACCTGCCACAGGCCGGTGATGCCGGGGGCAACTTCCAGCCGGCGCATATGCCACGGCTGGTACTGGGCCACTTCCTCCGGCAGGGGAGGGCGCGGTCCGATGAGGCTCATATCGCCGCGCAGCACATTATACAACTGTGGCAGCTCGTCCAGACTGAAGCGTCGCAACCAACGCCCCACCCGTGTGCGGCGCGGGTCGTCTTTGATTTTGAAAAGGGGGCCGTCGGCCTCGTTTAAGTCACGCAGCAATTCCCTTTGCGCCTCGGCGTCCACGGTCATCGAGCGGAATTTATACAGGGTGAAGTGTCGTCCCCCCTTGCCCACCCGCTCCTGGCGGAAGAGAACCGGGCCCGGCGAGTCGAGCTTGATAGCCAGAGCGATGAGTCCCATCAGCGGGGCGGCCAGGATGAGGAAGGAGAGGGAGAAGGTGAAATCAATCGCCCGCTTGACGAAACGGTTGACGCCACTGATCGTCACTTGCTTGACGCCAATGAGGGGGATGCCCGCCATCTCGGTGATGGACATGCGGCTGAGGGTCATCTGAAAGAGATCGGGCACAATGCGCGCCCGAACGTTCTCCCGCTCACATTGGGCCATAATGGCCATAATCTTGCGATGATACTGCCAGGGCAGAGTGATGATGACCTCGTCTATCGCCTCGTTTTGCACCAGCGGGGCCAGGTTGTCCAGGCTGCCCAGCCCTTTGAATCGCCCGATGTCTTTGGTGCCTTTGGCCGGATCGTCGTCCACAAAGCCGACGATCTCGTAGCCCAGTTCGGGGTGCGCGACCATCGTTCGCATCACCGTGCGCCCCATTTCGCCCGCGCCGACGATGATGGCCCGTGCCACCCCAATCCCTCGCTGCCGCATGCGCTGCACCACGATGTTCTTGATCAGCCGGCTGAGACTCAGCAGCACGATGATGAGGGCCCCGGCGTAAAAGAAGATGAGGCGGGAATAAAAGGTAGGGCGCGAGATAAAGACCAGCACCACCATAATCACGATGCCGGTGGTGGTGCCGTTGACGATAGCGTACACCTCGTCGAACCACGAGGTCCCCCGCCGCAGCCGGTAGAGACCCTCTTGCCGGTAAATCAGGATGAGCAGGCTGGTGAGGATGAGGGCGAAGGGGATGAACACAGAAAAGGGGACGAGGAAGGCAGGGTCAACCACCCGAAGCCATTGCAGGTCGTAGCGAATCCAATAGGCGATGACGAAGGCGATGTTGATGAGGATGACGTCGCTCACCACCAATCCGCCGATGAGCAGCCAGCGACGTTTCACTCCTGCCAACAGTCTGTTTTTTCTTTGGATGGAAGCCGGCGTCGGGTCCGGTCTTGTCACAGGGTATAGCTCCCGTCGGGATACTCCCCGCTCAATGCCCGCTGGTACGTGGTCACGGTTTGGCGGGCGGCGCGTTCCCAGGTGAAGGTGGCAGCGTGGGCATAACCTTTGACCGTCATCTCCCGTCGCAGGTCGCCGTCGTTGAGAGCGCGGCGCATCGCCTCGATCAGGGCCGGCTCGTCGTCGGGTGGCACCAGCAAGGCGGCGTCGCCGGCCACTTCGGGCAGCGAGGCGGCGTTGGTGGTGACGACCGGTGTGCCGCAGGCCATCGCCTCCAGCACCGGCAGGCCGAAGCCCTCAAAGCGTGATGGGTAGACGAACAGTTCTGCGGCGTTGTACCACATCGGCAATTCTTCTTGTCTCACGTAGCCGGGAAAGATGACCTCCCCGGTCAGCCCAAGCCTCTCCACTTCGGCGAAGATTTGGTCGTAGTACCACCCCTTGCCCCCGGCGACCACCAGCCTGGGGATACCCGGCTCGATCCTTCGCCACCGACTGTAGGCTCGAACCAGCGTTTGCACGTTTTTGCGCGGCTCCAGCGTGCCCAGAAACAGGATGAAGCGGTCGGGCAGGGCACGCTCGCGCCGGAAGCGGGCCACTTCGTCGCCTGGCAGCGGGCGAAAGATGTCGTCGGCTCCGCAGTACACCACGTCGATCCGATCCTCGGGCACGCCCAGCAGCCTCACCACGTCCCGTTTGGTGCTTTCGGAGATAGCAATGACCCGCCGCGCGCGACGGGCCGATAGTGCTGTGAAGCGGCTCAGGTACCAGCGATTCCAGGGCCGGAATGCCCCTGGATAGCGCAAAAAGCTCAAATCGTAAATGGTGACGACGAAGGGGCAGGGCGTCACCAGCGGGCCGGCGAAGGCCATCGCATGCAACAGGTCGACCCCTGCCCGGCGCAACACCACCGGTTGCGCCAGTTGCTCCCACAGAATGCGTACCAGTGGTCTGTGCGTCGGCCAGCGGCTATAATGAAGCGTGAGCCTGTCGTCGACGAAGCGACGTTCGCTGAGAAAGACCCGGTAGTGAAAATCAGAGTCAATCTGTCCCAGGTGCCGCAGTAAATGGTAGATATATGAGTTGATGCCTGCTCCCCGGTAGCTGCGGTTGAGGGTGAGCAGGTGGGCGTTGAGTCCAACGTGAATCGAAGACGGGGGCTGCGCGTTCACGGCGCTATTATACCATAGATGTTGACTGGGGGCGAAGTAGCGGTCACGTAGCATGAGGTGACAGTCACTTCTGAAAGTGACTGTCACCTGATTCTAGCCGCTTGTAGATTTCTACCGTGCGGGCTGCGATTTGAGACTGGGTGAAGTGGTCCAGAACGCGCTGGCGGCCCTTTTGCGACAGTTCAAGGCGCAGGTGGGGGTCCTTCAGCAGCCTCTGGAGCTGTGTGCGCAGGTCTGCCGGGTCCCCTTCGGCGAAGGTCAGGCCGGCGTCGCCGATGACTTCGGGGATTGCGCCGCAACGGGCGCCGACGACCACCACCTCACAGGCCATAGCTTCGGTCAGCACCCGCCCAAACTGTTCCTTCCAGTTGGGACGGGTACGCGAGGGGAGCACCAGCACGTCCAGGCCGCTGTAATAATAGGGCATCTGCGTGGAGGGGATGGGCAGGTCGAAGGAGACACGGGGCCAAATCCCCAACCATTGGGCCATCTTCTCCAGTCGGTCGCGCTCCGGCCCACTGCCCAAAATCCGCAACTCCCACGGGCCCGGGAGTTGCGCCACTGCTTCCAGGAGCACGTCAATCCCCTTCTCTGGCACCAGGCGACCGATGTAGCCAATGGTCATCTCGCTCTGCGAAGGCCGGCGCGCGCTGCGGCGCAGCAGCACGCTCGGCTGGCTCGCGCGCGACGGGCGGGTGATCCGGCAGTAGATGTCGGGGTCCACGCCAAACTGGGGGATCACTTCCACCGGCCCGTTGTAACCTTTGGCTCGCCACACGTCTACCCCTTCGGCATTGCCGGCCAGCAGCGTGTCGGTGTGAGCCAGCACGTAGGATTCCATCCACCTGAAAGGGGGCGGGTAGCGGCGTTGGAGGTTCTGCCAGGTGAAGACCACCGTCCGCGCGCCGACTCGCTGGGCGGCCCACATCGCCTGGAAGGTGGCCAGGTTGTAGGGCTCCTCGTCGATGTGGACGATGTCCGGTTGTACCTGGCGCACCACCCGCCCCAGACCGGGGTAGTAGTGCAGGTGAAACCTGCCATTGAAGGCAATAGGTTCAACGCGCAACTCGTAGCCGGTGGTGTGGGCCCGTTCCAACCGCAGTGTGCCCCGCTCGTCCCGCCATTCGGGGGGCACCACTGCCGTCAGCTCGATCCCGTCGTGCCGGGCGATTTCTTCCAGCTTCTTTTGATAGGCCCCCACCACGCAGGCCTTGGAGAGCATAAGGACTTTCATAGGCGTCGTCGGTATTGTGTGCTGCGTAGATGATAATGGAAAGCCCCTCAGCCGGGTGGCAAGGGGGGCAGAGTAGCGAGATGTTTCTGTGCGATATTATATCTCAGACGTGGGGGCCAGGCAAACATGCCAAGAGGTCAAGAAATCGGCAGCGTAAAGGTGATGCGGGTTCCCTCGCCCACCTGGCTCTGGGCCCAGATGCGACCGCCGTGCGCTTCGACGATGTAGCGGGCGATGGTCAGCCCCAGGCCGGAACCACCCCCTGCCCGTGAGCGGGATTTGTCGGCGCGGTAGAAACGGTCGAAGACGTGGGGCAGGTCCTCGGCGGGGATGCCGGGGCCGGTGTCGGCCACGGAGACCAGGAGCAGAGGGGTCCCTGTGCTCCCCTGCTCCCGCGCTTCCTCGCCCGGGGCCAACTCGGCGGAGATGGTCACACGGCCGCCGGCCGGCGTGTGGCGCAGCGCGTTGCTCAACAGATTGTGCAACACCTGCCTCAAACGGTCGGCATCGGCGGAGATGGGGGGCAGGGTGGGCGGGACATCCAGCGAGAGGGTGATGTCCTTTTCGGCAGCGACCGGCTCCACGGCGGCGACGGCGCGGCGGATCAGGTCGCCCAGGTCCACCGTGCGGCGCTCGATGGTCAATTGCCCGGCTTCGGCCAGTGCCAGTTCGCGCAGGTCGGTCACCAGCCGCGAGAGGAGGATGGTCTCGTCGTGGACGGGGGCAAGCTGCTCGGGGGTGAGGGGGAAGACGCCGTCGAGGAGGGCTTCTACCTGCCCCTGGATGACGGTCAGCGGGGTGCGCAATTCGTGGGCGATGTCGGCCATCATTTGACGGCGCAGACGTTCGTCGCGCTCCAACGCTTCGGCCATCTGGTTGAAGGCGCGGCCTACGTCGCCTACCTCGTCGCGCGAGGTGATGGCTACCCGCTGCGACAGGTCGCCGTGGGCGATGGCGCCGGCTGCCGACTGGAGATTCCGCAAGGGGGCGATGATCTGCCGCACCAGGACTGCGCCCAGCAAAATCGCCACCAGCCCGGCGACGCCGGCCGCCAGCAATACGCCGCGATTGAGAGCAACCAGGAAATCGAGGGCCAGCGCCGCCGACGCGCCCGTCTCGGGGGCGACGACCAACAGGGTGCCAACGCGCTCACCCTCGACGGTCACCGGCACGCCCTGCGCCAGCTCATCTGATGGCAGCGTTTGTCCCACCAACTGACTTTCGGAATCGAGCACGACCCGTCCGTCGGCGTCGGCCAGGAGGAGGTGGTCCTCCAGGCCCAATTCCATCATGCCCATTCCCTGGCCGCCTGGGCCACCGTGGCCTGCGCCCGTCCCCCGTCCCCGGCCGCCCATCATGCCCGGTGGAGTGGCCGCCGAAGAGAGGTCGGTCAACAATGCCTCGACACCGTCCCAGCCGCCGGTTTGGGCGTAATAGTCGGCGAAGAAGGGGGCCCAATATTCGGCGCGCAACTGCCCGCGCCGACTGACGTATAGTCTGAACTGGCTGGTAACGGCCCGCTCGGCGACGAGGTAGGTGATCGCCGTCCCCACCACGATGACCAGGGCAAAAGCGCCAATGAGCTTGACGCTGAGGCTACGCATCGTCCGGCTCCGCGAATTTGTATCCCAGCCCGTAGACGGTGAGGATGTAGCGGGGGTGTTTCGGGTCCTCCTCGATCTTCTGGCGCAGGTTCTTCACGTGGGCATCTATCGTGCGTTCGTAGCCCTCGTAGGCGTAGCCCTGGATTTTGTCGAGTAATTGCATACGGCTGAAAACGCGCCCGGGACTCTCTACCAGCGCGGCCAGCAGATCGAACTCGGTGGGGGTCAGCTCCACCGGCCGGCCGCCCACGCTGGCCCGGCGCTTGTCCAGGTCTAGCACCACGTCGCCGGCCGAGAGGACGCGGCTGGCCGGTTCTGGTCCCCCGACGCGACGCAGCACCGCCCGGGCACGGGCGACCACCTCGCGCGGGCTGAAGGGCTTGGTCACGTAATCGTCGGCGCCCAGTTCCAGGCCGATGAGCCGGTCGGCCTCGTCCACGCGGGCGGTGAGCATGATGATGGGCACGTCGCTCTCCCGGCGGATGGTCCGGGCCACGTCGAGTCCGTCCACCTCGGGCAGCATCAGATCGAGCACGATGAGGTCGGGCGCTTCGTGGCGAAAGGTGGCCAGGGCTTCGGCTCCGTCGTAGGCAGCGACCACTTGAAAGCCCGCCGATTCCAGGTAGCCCTTGAGGACTCGCACGATTTGGGGTTCGTCGTCGACGACCAAAATTTTCTTGCTCATTGGAAGCCCGGTGTTCCTACACTATCCCCCCATTGCCTGCGCAGCAGAATATTGGGGCACAGCCAGGTATCGCTCTGGCCGGTGTCGGTGATATTCCTCCAGAAAATGATCCAGTCGCTCAGAAACATCGACGGAGATGTAAGCCTCGTTGCATTGCTGACACACATCGGCCGGGACATCTCTGATGACAAGCAACTCTTCCCCACGCCAGATTTCCAACGTGGTCTTGCCAGGCCTCAATTCGCCGCCGCATAAGTCACACCGATCAATTGTCTCTTTCATTTTCTCACCTTTCGGGTCTTGTAATCGCTCTCCCATAGGGCGTCCTCTGGCTCATACAGCGTCACGATGCGCAACGCCGGCCCCCTTTGAACAAACAAGGTGTAATGGATCGCCTGAAGTCAACCAGCCCAGTACCAGGCAGGATGGGTATGGCCGATCATCTGGATACCGCTCAATGATTTCACCGTTCATCAGAGCTCGCTCTATCTCAACAATGGTGATCCCTCGTTCCAGGCGGACAATGGTTGCGCGTCTGGTAAGACGATAGCGCTTCGCACGAATGTGGCTACGGATGAAACGAATACGGGGCGGCTGGGGCACATCTTGTCTCCATGCAATGTTGCACAGCCAGGGCGAGGCGCCGCCTCGCCCCTACAGTTGGATATAGAGTATACGATGTATCACGCTTTGTCAACCAAAAAGGGCGGAGTCCACGGTTGTGGCTCCGCCCCGGTCCAACTTGCCGACGTCTACTGCCAGCGACCGCCGTGCCGGGCGTATCCCGGGCCGCCGGACATATCGCGCCCGTGGCCCATCCGCTGACCGATGCCGGCGTGGTCGCACACGCCGTCGCCGTCTTCGTCCACGAAGTTGTCGGAGACGCCGTCGCCGTCCTGGTCAACGAAGCCGTGGCCGTGACCCATTCCCTGGCCGGTGCCGGCGTAGTCACACACGCCGTCGCCGTCTTCGTCTACGAAGTTGTCGCACACGCCGTCGCCGTCCTCGTCCACGAAGCCGTGTCGGTGGCCCATCCCTTGACCGGTGCCGGCGTAGTCACACACGCCATCGCCGTCTTCGTCCACGAAGCCAGCTCCCTGGCCGAAGGGGGGCACACCGGGCTCCGGCCCCTGGGCCAGCGCCACGCCGATCATCGTCACTGCCAGCAGCGCGACGACCACGCCGACGCCGATGTCTGTCCAAAATCGCCAATTCTTCAACATTGTAACACCTCCTGATTGTGTGTTGTGTGTTTGGTTTCTTTTTGTGTTGCGGTTTAATCATACCAACGAACTTTGAAGAAAATATGAAGAGGGTATGGGTAAAATGTGAAGAAGCGGCGCGGGGGGAGTTCACCTGATCAGGACGTAAAATG
>JAJRXB010000267.1 GCA_024276515.1 Chloroflexota bacterium | reverse complement strand
TTCGGCATCCGTGCCCTGTCCTCGGTGTTGCTGGCGGTGTTGGCCTTTTTGCTGCTCAGCGTGTCGGGGCAATCTTTTACCAACCGAATCATCGGTACCGCCATCGGTCTGGGTTTGGGGTATCTGTTGCCCATGCTGTGGCTCGGCAGCAAGATTCGCCGTCGCCAGGACGAGGTCATCAAGTCGCTGCCCGACGCATTGGATTTGCTCACGATTTGCGTTGAGGCCGGCCTGGGCTTTGATGCGGCTATGGCCAGGGTGGCCGAAAAGTGGGACAACGAATTGAGCCAGGCTTTCAGCCGGGTCCTCCAGGAGATACAGTTGGGCAAACTGCGCCGCGAGGCACTGCGCGAAATGGACCGCAACCTGGAAGTGCCGGACGTGACCACCTTCGTGGCAGCCGTGATTCAGGCTGAGCAATTGGGGGTGAGCATGGCCAAAGTGATGCGCATCCAGTCGGAACAAATGCGCATCAGACGCCGTCAACGTGCCGAAGAAAAGGCACAACAGGCCCCGGTCAAAATGCTGATTCCCTTGACCTTCCTTATCTTCCCCTCCATACTCATCGTGCTCTTGGGACCGGCCGGGCTGGTCCTCAAGAACTCGGGCGTCTTTAGCGCTATTTAGTGGATGCGAATTCAAAACCAAACCAGGGGACATTTCCTGATCACCCGAGGGGAATTGGCCCAGACCTTTTGGGCTCGGTTTCGTGGGTTGATGGGACGCCGGTCGCTGGAAGAAGGAGAAGGGCTTGTCCTGGTAGGAGAAAAAAGCATTCACACCTTCTTTATGAAATTCCCCATTGACGTGGTATATGCCGACCGGACGTGGCGGGTGGTGCGCCTCGATCCGGCTATGCCGCCCAACCGTGTCGGCCCCATCGTCTTCCAGGCCGCGTATGTCTTGGAATTGCCGGTGGGGGTTATTCAGGCCACAGGAACCACCGTTGGTGATCAGTTGAGCGTGCACACCTGATCCCATCTGTGCCTCACCCGACGGGTGCAGGCAGATTTTGCGGATACCAAGAGAATTGTCAATCGCTGCGCTTCTCCACCAGACCGGGCAGCGGCTGCTGGATTTGGTTTTTCCGCCTCGCTGCCTTGTGTGCCATCAGCCGGGTTCCTCACTCTGTGACGACTGTCGCCGAGCCTTTCCGCGCGTAACGCCCCCTATTTGTCGGCTTTGTGGGCAGCCGACCGATGCCGCCTCCATCTATTGCTGGCGTTGCCAACGTGCTCCTCTGGCCATTGACGGGATTCGTTCGGTGGTCTTCTTCGAGGGTGAAGTGCGTCGGGCAGTTCACCGGCTAAAGTATCGCAACCATCAATCGCTGGCGGTGCCTCTGGCTCAACTTATGGCCGATTATTGGCGCAAAGACCCAATGCCGGCAGACCTGATCACCCCCGTTCCGTTGCACCCCGCGCGCCAGCGCAAACGGGGATACAATCAGGCCGACTTGCTTGCACGCGCATTTGGTCGTATGATTGGCGTGCCGGTGGAGACCACCAGACTCAAGCGTGTGCGCCACACCCGATCG
The DNA here is from genome assembly GCA_024276515.1 of Chloroflexota bacterium. Classification (GTDB taxonomy): domain Bacteria; phylum Chloroflexota; class Anaerolineae; order 4572-78; family NAK82; genus JAJRXB01. Next base: position 293 of record JAJRXB010000267.1, on the reverse strand, counting down.
CAGATGAGTCTCAGCGCCGCCGACCGGTGTGAGAATATGAGGGGAGCTTTTACCTATCAAACACCCAAAGGAAACAATGCTTCTGGTGTGCGTGGCCGGCGGGTGCTCGTCGTAGACGACGTATGCACCACCGGCTCGACACTGGAAGCCTGTAGCGTTGCTCTGAAGTCAGCCGAGGCCCTGAGCGTTTGGGGCTTTACCCTGGCCCGTGCAATATATCGAGGGGATCAGGTAAAATGAGCGATGCCCTGATTACCCGACTGTGATTCAATAGCCGAAGGTGAGAAAGGAGA
>JAJRXB010000266.1 GCA_024276515.1 Chloroflexota bacterium | reverse complement strand
AATTAACCCAGGTGACAGTCACCTCCGATCTTTTGGCGAGAGGAAGGCACTTGACAACCATTTCTTACCGTTTTTGTCAACGTGTCATGCCGAACAAGGTGACTGTCACCTTGCTCGCGCTAGAACGTTGAAAAGCCCTGTAGCATTTGAGACCAATTTGCTCCCCTGATTCAGCCGTGTTAAAATGGGTTAGAGTTCTTAATATTCTTTAAGATAGGCGTGAAGGAGCTGATGCGAAATTCAACGCGAATCGCCCTGGCGCTCCTGGCAGCGCTGTTGATCTTTAGCCTGGGAGCGGGAGCCGGGTACGGTGCTCATTGGTACCTTACCAAGAACAATCCCACGTCCGAAGAAGCCAGCCAGTTCGGTCTATACTGGGAAGCGTGGCACATCGTCGAAGACAAGTTCTACGGCGACATCCCTGAAAATCCCATCCCCGTCTACGGTGCGATTCGAGGCTCCCTGGACACGCTTCAAGATCCCTACACCATCTTCGTCGAGCCGCAACCCCGAGCCCTGGAAAAGGCAGAGCTGGAAGGCCAGTTTGGGGGGATTGGCGCTTTCGTGACTCGGGGGCCGGCGGGCGAAGTCATCCTCGCCCCGATGGTCGACTCCCCGGCCGAGCAGGCCGGCGTGCAAGAAGGGGACGTGGTGATTCAGGTAGACGACACCCCCATCACCCCCGAAATGACGACTGACGAGGTCGTTTTGCTCATCCGGGGAGAAGTGGACACCCAGGTGACGCTCACCCTGGAGCGGGCTGGGGTGGCCGATCCAATCGTCGTCACCATCACCCGCAAGGTCATCGAGACGCCCTCGGTGGAATGGCGTGTTTTGGAGCAGGACTCCAGCATCGGCTACATCCGCATCCGGCTTTTCACCGAGCGGACCGGCCGCGAACTGGAACGCGCCATCCAGGACCTGAAAGAGGCGGGGGTGACGCGCCTCGTCCTGGACCTGCGCGACAACGGCGGAGGCTTGTTGGACGCCGCCGTGGACGTGGCCAGCCAGTTTCTGCGCGAAGGGGTGATCCTCTACGAGGATCGTCGTGGGGAAGGGGAGAAGTTCTACTCGGTGAAAGAAGGGGGACTCGCCCTCGACCTGCCGCTGGCGGTGTTGGTGAACGGCGGCACGGCCAGCGCGTCGGAGATCGTGGCCGGCGCTCTGCAGGACCACGAACGAGGCCCGCTTATCGGCGAGCAGACTTTTGGCAAGGGATCGGTGCAACTGGTATACGACCTGTCGGATCAGTCGTCGCTGCACGTGACCGTCGCCCGCTGGCTAACCCCCAAGCGGCATCGCATCGACGGCGAAGGGCTCGTGCCCGACGTTGAGGTCATCCCGTCGGAGGCAGATCAAGAAGCCAGCAGCGACCCCCAGCTAGAGCGGGCGATTGCTTACCTGCAACAGGATAGCAGCGATAGAACAGAGAGGTAGAGAGAATGGACGTGGGTAATTTTTTCAAGGCCATAATTAAACTGATGATCATGGTAGCGCTGGCGGCGTTGATAGTGTTTGGCTCGTTCAGCGCCGGCTACGTCACCCGCGCTCTGCAAGCGCCGGCGCCGGGGGCAGCGATCAATGTCCCCCAGGCACCTCAAATCACCTTCAGCAACGAAGACGTGCCGCCAGAATTCGACGTGTTTTGGGAGGCGTGGGCCTTTGTCGAGGAGGAATTCTACGGCCAGGTGCCGAGCGAGCAGGATCGGGTCTACGGCGCCATTCGCGGGATGGTCAACACTTACGGCGACGAAAACACGGCCTTCATCGAGCCGAGCCGGGCGGCGATCTTCCGGGAGGACGTGACCGGCAGCTTCGAAGGCATCGGCGCGGCGGTCCGTATGGACGAGATGGGACGGCTGATCATCGCCGAACCCTTCGCTGGCCGGCCGGCGGCCGAGGCCGGCCTGCTGCGCGGCGACGTGGTGCTGGCAGTGGACGGCACCCCCTTGCAAGGGTTGAGTCTTTACGAGGCAATCGGTCTCATCCGGGGACCGGCCGGGACAACCGTCGTGCTGACCATCTTCCGCGAGGGCGTCGACGAGCCGTTTGACGTGCCCATTGTGCGCGCCCGCATCGAGATCGAGGTCGTCGAGTCCCGGCGGCTGGAAGGCGACGTCGGCTACGTCCGTCTCACCGAGTTCAGCCGGGGCGCCAGCGGTAAGGTGGCCGAAGCCATCAAGTCCCTGGAGGCAGAAGGGCCACTGAAAGCGCTCATCGTTGATCTGCGCGACAACCCCGGCGGATTGCTCGACGAGTCGATTTTCGTCAGCAGCCAATTCATCAGCGAGGGCGTCATCACCATCGAACGCCTGAAGGGGGGCAAAGAGCAGGTTTACGAAGCGCAGCCGGGCGGCGTGGCCCTCGACCTGCCGTTGGTGGTGCTGGTCAACCGGGGCAGCGCCAGCGCGTCGGAGATCGTGGCCGGAGCCATCCAGGACAACGGCCGGGGCACGATACTGGGCGAGCAGACCTTTGGCAAGGGAACCGTGCAAATTCCGCACACCCTCAGCGATGGCTCTGAGCTGCGCGTCACCATCGCCGAATGGCTCACTCCCGACGGAAAGCAGATCAACGGCGAAGGCATCGTGCCCGACGTCTACGTGGAGCGCACTCAGGAAGATTTCGTCGAGGGGCGCGACCCGCAGTTGGATCGGGCGATTGAATACCTGTCGGAAATTTTGGGCGATTAAAATCGCTCCTGCAGGGCGTTCCGCCGCGAAGTCCACCTGCGTGGACTGGTTTTTTAGCCCGCGTTGGCAGGCTTTGCAGCCGAAGGCCCTGTAGGGGCGACTTCCGTCGCGTCTACCGAGCTGGAAGAAGATCGAGGTCGCTGGCGCTGAACTGGCTCTCCCTATTGCGCGTATGCGTTCGGCCTACCTGCAAAGTTGCTTTGATTGTTCAGGATGGACCTGTTGAAACAGTTGCGAATCCCTTTGCCCAAAACACTGGAGTCGGAATTTGATGCCTGGATCACCGTGCATGGTATCTTGCTGGCCGATATCGATCCCGCCTCGGTTCGATACGTAACCTCCGCTGATGATGAGCAAACCTGATACGAATCGCGCCAGCGGAATCAAAACGGTCGCCACCAACCGCAAAGCCCGCCACGATTATTTCATCGAGGAGACCTACGAGGCGGGCCTAGTGCTGACCGGAACCGAGATCAAATCCATCCGCGCCGGGCGCGTGAGCCTGCGCGATAGCTTTGCTATGGTCAAAGATGGGGAGCTGTGGCTGATGAACGCGCACGTCGCGCCCTACGATCAGGGGACGTATGCCAATCACGAGCCACGGCGACCGCGCAAGCTATTGATGCACCGACGCGAAATCAATCGCATCGCCGGCAAGCTCCAGGAAAAAGGCTTCACCCTGGTCCCGCTGCGACTTTATATGAAAAACAACCGGGCCAAAGTGGAACTGGGCCTGGCACGGGGCAAGAAACAGTACGACAAGCGGGCCGCTCTGCGCGAAAAAGAAACGCGCCGCGAAATTGACCGTGCTGTAGCTCGCCACTGGAAGGGAAAATAATGGCCGAGCCAATCCTGGTCGATGGCGTGCCGATGCGCTCTCTCCGGCAGATCAACGCGCTGCCAGAGGAGCAAAAGGTGGCAATTTACCGCCGCCTTATCCCCGACGACCTGCTGACCCAATTTGGCATCGACCCCATCACCTGGACCAATGGCGACGGGATGAAGCTCGTGAACCTGGATGCGGCCAAAGGCACCGGCTTTGTGCGCATCCGGGCGCTCCCCTTCCCCGATTTCCCCGACCCCCTCTTTCAACTCGAGATGGGCGACACCGGCAACCATCAACTCGAGGTGCTGCTCGTCCTCATCAACGATCCCTACAGCGAGCGATTTGACGTAGACCGGGATTGGACCGGCGAGCCGACCAAATTCGGCCTGATGCGGCGCAATTTGGAAGAGGAAGAACGAGCGATGAAAGCTGGCCTGGCCCCCGGTCAGATTCGGCGCGGCCTGCGCCAGATGAGCCGCCAGCAGCGATTGGTAGAAGACTTCGCCGCCAGCCTGGGGCACGAGATTTATCTGGCCAACCCGTTGGGGTATCACAACGCCATCTTCCTGGAATGGCAGGGATTCAGCTACATCCGGGGGCGACGCAAGATGGAATGGATTCACCGAGAGTTTCAGCCCGGCGGAGAACTCTTCCAAAAACTCGATGGGTCCACCCCCTTTCGACAGCCTGAGATGGCCAACACGGTGCGTGGCCGCAGTTGGGCCATCCACGATGGGATTCTGGGCGAACCGTGGCCGGCGCTGGAAGTGCAAATGTTCAAGCGGGTGGGCCATCACGCGGGGGTGTGTACCTTTCCCGATGCCGTGTATTAATCGTGGAGGTCAAACGTCGAACGCCAAACGTCGATGGGAGTGGAACCGATGACGCTACAAGTTACCGCACCGCCAGTCGTCCATCAGCAAGTGCCCGACCTGCCCGCCGAGGGGGGGCCCTGGCCGGCGCAGGGCGAGTGGACCTACGAGGACTACCTTCGGTTGCCGGATAACGGACACCGCTACGAGGTCATCGCAGGAGTGCTTTATATGACCCCAGCACCGCGCTTTGTCCATCAGTATACTGTAGGTGAACTCTTCGCCGCTTTGCACGCTTATGTCCGTCAGCAACGACTGGGCATCGTCATATTGGCCCCCTTCGAGGTCCACCTGGGAGAGATCGCCCGCCCCGTTCAGCCGGATTTGCTCTTCATCCGGGCCGAGCGACAGCCGACCCCGGAGGCCGGCTCCTTTGAAGGCCCACCCGACCTGGTGGTAGAAGTCCTTTCCCCCTCCACCAGCCGTACCGACCGGGTGGTCAAGTTCTGGGCCTACGAGCAGGCGGGCGTGCCGGAGTATTGGATTGTAGACCCTCAGGCGCGGATGGTGGAGGTCTACACGCTCCAGGAAGGCATCTATGCCCTTCACGGCCAATACCTGGGAGATGACTCTCTCACCTCCCCCTCCTTGCCAGACCTGACTCTCCCCGTCGGCGAACTGTTCCCCCAGAAGTAGACCTCGCCCAGGCCACCGACGTGGAGGGGAAAGGGTATCGATTTTGAGCGTGAGCCAGTTCAAACGAAAGCCGTCTTCGTAGGGAGGCCCCGATGCTCCGACGCATTCTCACCAACCAGCAAGAAGAACTCTTGACCGACGAGCGCCGCTGGCTGAGCGACTTGCGGGTCGCCCTGGCCCGGTTTGAGGTGACGCCCGACGACCAGACCACCCTCGACCGTTCCATCCGCCAGCTCGACGAACTTTTTTTGCTGGTCGTCGTCGGCGAATTCAACGCCGGCAAGAGCGCCTTCATCAACGCGCTGCTCGGTCAGCCGGTGCTGGAAGAGGGAGTTACACCCACCACCACCCGCATCAATTTGATCAAGCACGGTCCCACCGCCGGGCGAACGGTGGCCGAGTCGTCTGTGGACGTGATCACCGCCCCGGTGGACCTGCTGCGCGAGATCAACATCGTGGACACCCCCGGCACCAACGCCATCTACCGCAAGCACGAGACCATCACCCAGGAATTCGTCCCCCGCTCCGACATGGTGCTCTTCGTCACCTCCGCCGACCGCCCCTTCACCGAAAGCGAGCGCGCCTTCCTGGAGCGCATCCGCGATTGGGGCAAAAAAGTGGTGCTCATCGTCAACAAAATCGACATCCTGGACACGCCCGAAGATGTGACTCGCATCGAAGACTTCATCGCCGACAACGCCCGCACCCTGCTTGGCTTCACGCCAGAGATTTTCCCCGTGTCGGCCCGGCAGGCCCTTCGGGCCAAGTTGGATGGGGACAGCGCCGATCTGCTGACCGCCAGCCGCTTCGAGGCGCTGGAACGCTACATCGTCGCCACCCTGGACGAAAAGGAGCGCGTCCGTCTCAAGCTGCTCAACCCCCTGGGGGTGGGGGCGCACCTGGTAGACAAGTACCTGGCAGTCATCGACGAACGACTGGGCCTGCTAAAGGACGACTTCGCCGCCATCGAGGACATCGAGGGGCAACTGGCCGTCTACAAGGAAGATATGACCCGCGACTTTCGCTACCGCCTGGCCGACGTGGAGAACGTGCTGCACGAGTTTGAGAACCGGGGGATCGAGTTTTTCGACGAGACGATGCGGCTGGCACGGCTCCTGGACTTGATCAACAAATCAAAGCTCAAGGCCGACTTTGAACGCAAAGTGGTGGCCGATGCGCCGAGGATCATCGAGCAGCGCGTGACCGAGGTGATCGATTGGATGGTCTCCAGCGACCTGCGTCAGTGGCAGGCGGTGATGGACCACCTATCCCGACGCCAGGTCGAACACGCCGACCGCATCGTCGGGCAGGTGGGGGGCAGCTTCGACTACGACCGGGCGCGCCTGCTCGACACGGTGGGCCGCGCTGCCCAACGCGCCATCGAGAGCTACGACAAAGAGGCCGAGGCCACCCGGCTGGCCGAGTCGGTGCAGATGGCCGTGGCCGGCACCGCCCTGGTCGAAGTCGGCGCCATCGGTCTGGGGACCATCATCACCATCATCGCCACCACCACCATGGCCGACGTGACCGGGATTCTGGCCGCCAGCGCGGTGGCCGTGTTGGGGCTGTTCGTCATCCCCGCCCGCAAGCGCGAGGCCAAAAAGGAACTGCGCGAGAAGATCAGCACCATGCGCCAGCAGTTGATGAGCACCCTCACCGGCCAGTTCGACCGGGAGCTGGAGCGCAGCCTGCATCGCATCAACGAGGCCGTCGCCCCCTACACCCGCTTCGTCCGCGCCGAGCGCGACCGTCTGACCGAAACCCGCGACGAACTGACCCGCATCCGCGAGGGGCTGGCCCGCCTCGAGGCCCAGATCGAAGCGATGTGAAGACGGCCAGGTTTCAGAGAGGAAGTAAGGATTATGACACAAGAGACCGTGAAACTGTTGATTCCTTTCAAATCACTGGTCGACTCTGTGGCAGCGCTGAGCTTGGAGGAGAAACGCCGGCTTTGGGAATTGCTGGACGAGCAAATGGCCCAGGCTGAAGAAGAGATGTGGTAACAAGACCCGACGTTTCAATCCGAAATCCTGGAAACTCGTGCTGCCTATCAGGCAGGGGACTATGTGACCATTAATACTACAACCGTACTTCTCCCCTTTTGAGGGGGCAGAAGGTGACTGTCACCTGCAAAGATAGCCGGAATTCGCGACCATCGTCTGGCACGATGTAGGCGACTCTTTACCTACGGCCCTGCAGGTGACAGTCACCTGGGGCATCTACGGTTGTAGTATT
>JAJRXB010000265.1 GCA_024276515.1 Chloroflexota bacterium | reverse complement strand
GGGTCAAGGCCGGCCAGCTCCAGCGCATCCTTGCGATAGACGATGGCCCGTGTGTCCACAAACCAGGGGAGACAGGTGGTGAACCCACTGCCCACCGGGTTGCAGGTCTGCCACGAAGCCTCTACGAAGGCATCGCCTCCCCCTACGGAGGCTATCTCCTCCGGGCTGAAGGGACGCAATGCCCCCATGGCGCTGATGGCCCCCACCCAGGTGGTGCCCAGTTGGGAGATGTCCGGCCCCTCGCCGCTGGTGGCAGCAGTGGTGATCTTGGACCAGGCCGCACCCCAGTCAAGCACCTCTACTTCGACGGTAATGTTGGGGTGGAGCTTCTGAAACTCGGCCGCTTCTTGTTGCATAATCTCCAACGGTTGCGGGCCGTTAGGCATGATCCATACTTTCAGCGTGACCGGTTCGACCGGGGTGGGGGTGGCAGTCACCACCACTTCCTTCTCTACTTCTTTCTCGACGACTTTGGTGACCTCTTTTTCAACTTCAACGATCTTGGTCACTTCGACGGTCTGCACTTCGGCCGCCTGGGGGGTGGCGGTCGCGCCGCAGGCGGCCAGCAGCAGGGCCAACAGCGCCAAGATGACCGTCCCCACGTATTTTCGGTTCACTGTCTCTTTCCTCCTTTCTGTTTTGTCTGCTGCGCCGTGATTCAGCACGCAGTCGTTCTGGATCAACACCGTGGCAATTGAGTGACTTTCGTTTTCCTCAATAGACCCTCCTTTCCCGGTCAGGCAGACCGGCGTTGAGCACCGCAGGAAGCGCGGATGACCAGTTCGGTGGGCAAGATAGCGCGCAGGGAATCTTGCGTTTCATATCCCCGAAGGGAACCTACCGGTTCTATCAGACGCACGAGCAGGTTAATGGCGGTGTCTCCCAACTCGTACACAGGCTGCCGAACGGTGGTCAACGGCGGATCGGCGTAGGCGGCGATTTGGGCGTCGTCAAAGCCGACCAGGGCTACATCGTCGGGGACACGCCGGCCGACCTGTCGGATGGCCCGCAGGGCACCGATGGCCATCAGATCATTGGCCACGAAAACGGCGTCGGGTTCTTGGAGCAAGAGTTGCTGCATAGCGACGTAGCCCCCAGCTTCAGTAAAGTCACCCTCCGCGATCAGGTTCTCGTCGAGGGGCAGGTCGGCCTCTCGCAAAGCGGCCTGGTAGCCTTCGCGCCGATCCAGGCCGGCGATCATGCTGGCCGGGCCGGTGATGGTGGCCACCCGGCGGCGTCCCTGGCGCAGAAGATGTTCGGTGGCCATACGAGCGCCGCGCACGTTGTCGGCGTCCACGTAGCTGGCAGCCGGTTCGTGGGGGTGCCGACCAATGGTCACGAAGGGAATGCGGTCTCGTAGCAGTCGAGGGATGAGTGGATCATCCAGAAAGGCCGACAAGATCACGACGCCATCTAGCATCTGACTGCGCAACGCCCGCCGGTAGAAATCCTCCTCCAGGGGCCGGCTGACCATCGAGAGCATCAAGTGGTATTTGTGTTCGTTGGCCGCGTCGGCGATGCCACGCAGCACGTTGGGTAAGAATGGGTCGGCAAAGACGGTGTTGACCGTTTGGGGGATGATGACCCCTAGCGTCTGGCTGCGCCGGCTGACCAGGCTGCGGGCGGCAGCGTTGGGATGATAACCCATCGCTTCCACCACCTGCCACACACGCTGGCGCACCTCCGGGCGGACGTTAGGTTCATCGTTGATGACCCGTGAAACGGTAGAGCGCGAAACGCCAGCAGCTTTGGCAATTTCTTCCAATGTAGGGGGCTTGTGAGCCATAATGCACCTGATTAGTGGTTTTGGGAGCGCTCCCATAATAACGGATTAAAAAAGCGGTAACACCGCTGCGATGTTGGGAGCGCTCCCAGTATAGCATAGAATATACTGGGTGTCAAGAGGTTGAAAAATGAGCAGGGCTTTTCAAAGTTCTAGCGCGAGCAAGGTGACAGTCACCTTGTTCGGTATGACACGTTGGCAAAAACGGTAAGAAATGGTTGTCAAGTGCCTTCCTCTCGCCAAAAGATCGAAGGTGACTGTCACCTGGGTTAATTCTTTGAAAAGCCCCGAAATGAGGGTGTATTTCACTTTGTAAGCGTTCACCCTCTGTTTTTTGGGGCGATTGCCAGGCCAGGGAAATCGCGCCTACAGGGCGTTCCGCCGCGAAGTCCCCCTGCGTGGACTGGTTTTTAGCCCGCGCAGGCGGGCTTTGCGGCCGAAGGCCCTGTAGGGGCGACTTCAGTCGCGTTTACCTTCTTTTTGGGCGATTTTATCAATTTACTGTGCCACCTGGCAGGCGTTGGAGTCGAGGCTTTAGCCGGCGTTGGACGTAACCTCCGGCTAAAGTCTCGACTCCGGAAAACCTGCCCAAAATCTGAAACGCACCCGCGAAATAAATCGTAGTCCGAGCGCTGGCGTCACCGACTGTTCAAATCGAGGCCATCATCCTCTCCGGTTCCAAATCGCCGGGCGGTTTGGGGCCAGAATCCGACGTGGACCTGATGAATCATCCTGAGCGATGACGCGCTGCCCCAACGGGAAGGGCAACTCTCTCAGTATTCTTGCAGCACTCGACGACTGATGACCATGCGCTGCACCTCGCTGGTCCCTTCGCCGATGGTCATCAGCCGTTGATCGCGGTAGATACGCTCAACCGGGTATTCGGTGCTGTAGCCATAGCTGCCGTGAATCTGGATGGCTTTGAAAGCAGCGCGCTCGGCGGCCTCAGAAGCGAACAGCTTGGCCATAGCCGCCTCTTTGGTAAAGGGCTCGCCCTGGTCTTTGAGCCAGGCCGCCCGGTAGACCAGGATGCGCGCGGCCTCAATTTCGGTCGCCATATCGGCGATCATCCACCGGATGGCCTGGTGTTCGGCGATGGGCTTGCCGAAGGCGACGCGCTCTTTGGCGTAGCGTACCGCCTCTTCCAATGCAGCCTGGGCCAATCCCACGCTCAGCGCGCCGATGCCGATGCGCCCCCCGTCCAAAGTCATCATCGTCTGATGAAAGCCACGCCCCTCCTCGCCCAACAGGTTCTCCAGCGGCACGCGCACATCGTCGTAGGTGATGGCGTGGGTGGGAGAACCCCGCACCCCCATCTTCGTCTCCTTGGGGTGGACAACCAGGCCCTCCCGGCTGGTTTCGACCAGGATCATGCTCATCCCCCGATGCCCGGCCTGGGGGTCGGTGCGGCAGAGAGTGACGATGACCTCGGCATGGCTGGCGTTGGTGATCCACGCCTTGCTGCCCTTTATGATCCAGCTATCCCCTTCTTTGACGGCGGTGGTGCGCACGCCGCCGGCCAGGTCAGACCCGGCGCCCGGCTCGGTGAGGGCCAACGCGCCCAGCGTCTCGCCGCTCATCAGGCGGGGAATCCATCGGCGCTTCTGCGCCTCGGTGCCGAAGGCAACGATGGGCCACAGCCCCAACCCGTTGTGAGCGGCGATACTCAGCCCGGTGCTGCCACAGGCCCGCCCAATCTCCTCGATGACGATGGCTGCGCTGACGCTGTCTATGCCCGGGCCACCGTATTCCTCGGGCACCGGCAAGCCCAGCAGACCCAGGGGTGCCATCTTTTTGATCGCCTCCATCGGCAGGTGACCCCTCTCGTCCGTCTCGGCCGCACGCGGTTTCAACTCCTTCTCGGCGAAGTCGCGGGCCATCTGACGTACCATCTGTTGCTCTTCGTTGAGTTGGAAATCCATTTCAGCCTCCCCTGGCAAAGAATCAACAAATCGACAGGTTGGTAAATCAGGGAATCAAGGGAAACGGGCGATCAAGGACCTTATGGCCTCATTGTTCCGTTGCCTCATTTCCTGATCTCCCGACCCTCCGATTCCTAACCCACCACGCTCCCAGCCAGGCGGCGGCCAACAGCGGCCAGACCCACACCAACTCGCCTGGACCGCCAGGGCCGCGCAATTTTCGCTCGATCCGGATGCGTATCACCGGCTGGCCGGCGCCAACTTCACGCAGTTCGTCGTTGGTGATGGTCGCAGGGTCGATACCGGCGAACGTTTTGGCGGCAAAGCCACTGTTGATCAGAATCAGACGATAGAGGGGCAGCCACTCGGCCAAGTCGGTGACTTCCTCCGCCGTGCCGGCCCACCAATGCCCGTCCAGCCACACCTCTACCTGGGGATTGGCCTTTAGATTGCGATACCAGTCGGACGTTACCCCAAAGCCGGTGGTGCAGTAGACGTCACCATCCACGATGGCGTAGTTGACCGGTGTGCGTCGCTTGCGTCCCGTCTTACGACCAATGGTGGTCAGCACCATAATGTAGCCGGTCTGGGGATTGCTGATGAAAGGACCCAGTCCCAGCCGGTAGAGGGCGACCATTACCTTGTTGAGTTGTTTAAAGCTGGCAGGGGTTACGGTGATCTGCGCCATAGCGATCTCCCTCCGCTGGCATATGTTTATAGAATTACTGAATTGTTCCTAAATAAACTTGTGCTGAGGTGACAGTCACTTTTAGCACTTTTTTGCGCCAGTTCAAGTGACTGTCATCTGCTTTTGCTTAAAAGGGGACAACGCTACTCTACAAGATTTGCGCCATGTATGAGAAGGTTGATGGGAACGTGTCATTGCGAGCGGAGCGAGCGGAGCGACACTTACCCCGTTCGGGGCACAGGTCCTCGCAATGACATCCATAGAAGTTTGGTTGCGGCTGAGGCCTCACCCAACCCAGTTTACCCCAACGCCGCCGACAGTGCAAGTGTTTTGCTTCTCTGGGTGCACGAATCCGAACCTTCGCTTGGCACAACTATCCAAATTCAGTATAATTGGGGTAAGCGTTCACCCCTCCCTGGCAGGGAGGGAGGGGGCGGGGGAGGGTGAGGCCCGGCGAACCGATGGGATATTCGGGGAAACCAGGCGCGTCGGGTATGCAAACTCCCACTCCCACCCCAACCCTCCCCCTGTGAGGGAGAGGGAGTGAGCGGTTACTCTAATTGGGAGCAGATCGCAGCAGCGAACTGAAAGATCAGGAGAAAAGGGGTAATAACCGCTATGCAGATTCGTCTCTTCGCGACTTTGCGCCAGATCGCAGGCAAAGCCACGGTAGAAGTGCCACAGGTCGAAGGTGATACCATAAGAACGATACTGGCGCGGTTGGTGGACACTCATCCAGACCTGGCCCCTGAACTCTTCAACGGCGATGGGCAATTGCAAAACCACGTCCACATCATGGTGAACGGGCGGGACGTCCGATTTCTGGACGGCCTGGACACCCCGGTGCAGGCCAGCGACCAGGTGTTAATCTTCCCGCCCGTGGGAGGCGGCAGCTCAGAGGCCACCCAGCCATCCGCAGCCGCCACGGATGATCTGACCCGGGTCACCCTCAAGTTCACCGGCAACGTGCGGGGGCGCATGGGCCGGGACCGTATGGAGTTCGCCTTTACCGGCCACACCCTGGGGGCCCTGTTGGACGACCTCCTCGCCCAATACGACCTGCGAGACCTGATTCTCAACGAGGAGGGGGAGGTTCGGCCCTGGGCAAGGGTGGTGGTCAACGGCCGCTTCTCCTACCTGATCGGGGACATGGATGCGCCAATCCACGATGGCGACCTGGTGGTTCTGATGCACCCCTACGTGGTGGCCTTCTAAAATGAGCACTTCAGCCGAGCCTGGCAATGGAGTCGAGGCTTCAGCCGAACCTGGCCGCTGTTCCCGGCTGAAGCCTCGACTCTGGCGCGGGCTATTTTCAAATCAGAAACCGGGTTCCTCTGAGGAACCCGGTTTCTGTTTCGACTCCAGGGAGCTAGGCGATGATCCCCAGCTCCTTCAGCTTCTCCTCCGGCACCACGCCATCCTTCCAGCCCCGCTTCTCGTAATATTCGGCCAGCATCTCGTTTAGCTCGCAAACGTGACCTTCGGAGCCAGGGCCGGTAGCAGGCTCCTTCAGGAAGCGCTCCGGCAGGTAGTCGGACCCCTCGCGGAAGCCGGCCAGGTTGTTGTAGTACCGCTCCAGGTTGTAGACCCGCTCGCCGAGCTTCAGCAAATCATCGGCCGTGTAGCTCTCGCCGGTCATAGCCGAGAGTTGAGCGGCAAAGGCGTCCAACGACTCGGCAAAGGTGGAGAACTTGCAAACGTCCAGGCAGTCGGTCATGGCGTGGACGTTCTGGAAAACGAACGTCAGTTCCCCCTTGCCTTTCCACTCCAATGGATCGGTCACCTCCGTCGGACCCAGGACGTTGCCGACGACCTCCGCCGCCGGGGTGTAACCCCGCAGGTGGCAGGCGCCGCGGTTCGAGGTGGCGTAGGCAATGCCCATACCTTTGATGCCGCGCGGATCGTAGGCGGGGATCGCCATCCCCTTGACCGTCATCGCGATCTCGGGGTGGCCCAGTTCCTTCGCCGCCCGCTCGGTGCCCTCGGCCAGAATGTCGCCCACGCCCTCACGCATGGCGATCTTGGGGACCAGTTCGACCATAGCGGCGTAGTCTCCCCACGCCAGGCCCGGACCGTGGCCGTTCAGATAGCCCTTCTCCGTCGCCTCCATGTACATCGAAAGGACGTTGCCCATCTCGATGGTGTCGAAGCCGAAGTCGTTGCACTGGTCAATCAGCTTGGCGATAGACGGGGCGTCGCTGTTGCCACAATTGGCTCCCAGCGCCCAGGCCGACTCGTACTCCACGCTCTCCATGTGCAGGCCCTTGTACGGCCCCTCTTTGATTTCGACTTCCTTCTTGCACGCCACCGGGCAGGCGTGGCAGGTGGGATCGTTCACCAGGATGGTCTCCTTGACCCGCTCGCCGCTGATGGCTTCGTGGGGCTCGAAGTAGGTGAGTTGAGAGTTCTTGGTCGGCATGGCCCCGATGGCATTGACGATGTTCATCAGGACGTTGGTGCCGTAGACCGATAGCCCCCCCTTGCGAGGCGCTGTGACCACACGCTCGTCCATAATCTGAGCCAGGGCCATCTTGTCCGCTTCTTTGAACGCCTCTTTCTTCGCCGGTCGTGGCCGGTCGTCGTGTTTGCCTCGCACGACGACGCACTTCAGATTTTTGCTGCCGGCCACCGCTCCAGTGCCACCACGGCCGGAAGCGCGGTCGTGCTCATTCACGATGCAGGCGAAACGCGAGAGGTTCTCACCTGCCTGGCCGATGGCCATCACGCTCAGGTCTTCCTCGCCGTGTTTCTCGAACATAGCCTTGACGGTGTCGTGCACCCCCTTGCCCCACACCTCCGAGGCGTCTTCCAGCTTCACCTCCCCGTTCTCGACAAAGGCGCAGGTCGGCTTTTCGGCCTTGCCCGTGAAGACGATGCCGTCCAGCCCGGCCCACTTGAGGCGCGCGCCGCTCCAGCCCCCGTGATGTGAGTCGACCACCGTGCCGGTGAGGGGAGATTTGGTCACCACGGCGATACGGCCGCTCATCTTTACGTCGGTGCCGGTCAGCGGTCCGGTCATAAAGCACAGGATGTTGTCGGGCGAGAGGGGGTCTACCTCGGGGCCGTTATCAAAAACGTACTTCACCCCCAAGCCGCGCGCGCCGACGTATTTGCGAGCATCTTCCTCGTCAATGGGCCTGTACTCAACTGTGCCCGCCGTCAGGTCGACCCAGGCCACCCGATTGTGCAACCCTCCTAGCATAGCTTGCCTCCTTCTTCTTGAATTTTAATACAATCGCCCAAACAAAAAGAAAAGCGTTATGCTTTAGCAGCATAACGCCTTTTTCCCCGATTATTACCCGGGCCGCTATGGGCCAGACTTCCCGTCTTGGACAACGTTGACCACGGAACGAGAGTCAAAATAAACAACCGCCTTTCACTATCAGTCTACAATGACGAACAGATCTGGCGGAAAGTGCACTTCCAGGCTACGTATCTATTGTAGCATTAACTTTTTCGACTGTCAATATACAAATTGTTATGTCAAGTCAATCGGGCGACGGAGTCGGGGCCTCAGCCTGGTTTCAGGCTGTGCACAACGGTCTGAAGGCTCGACTCTCCAGGTTCACGGCCTGGCACTTGCGCGTTATGGGTAATCCCCAAACATTTGATTGTAGATCTCGATACTTGCGATCTACAAATTATTTTATTTATTTATCGGACAGTCTGGGCTTTTCGCAAAAGCTTGACCAGGCGCGATTTGCGCCGCGCCGCATTGTTTTTGTGAATCACGCCCTTTTG
>JAJRXB010000264.1 GCA_024276515.1 Chloroflexota bacterium | reverse complement strand
TATCCGGACGAGGCGACGGCGGTGAATATGCTGCGGCGCGCGTTGGAGGAGCCGATGCGGGGCATCGCTCGCAACGCGGGCCTGGACGGCGCGGTGGTGGTGCAGGAAGTGCGTCGTCGGCAGCAGGAAGAGAAGAACGATCACATCGGCTACGACGTGATGGCGGATGAGTATCGGGATATGGTGGAGGCAGGCATCATCGACCCGGCCAAAGTGACGCGGGGTGCGTTGGAGAACGCGGCCTCCATCGCGGCGATGATCCTCACCACCGAGGCCCTCATCACCGACATCCCCGAAGAGGAGAAAGCCACCACACCGCCGATGCCCGAGTACTAAAAAACATCCTGGTAGGGCAAGGCAAACCTTGCCCTACCAGACGTCAGGAGTCTACCCGAGAAAAAGGGCGGCATCCTTATGCCGCCCACTCCGTATAGGGATACTCTCAAGACACCAAATCGGTTGATGTAGCGCTGAGAGGTGTTATGTCAAGGATTAAAGACGTGGAAACGGCCAGGGAGTCTCTGCGCGCCCTGGCCAGAGTGGTCAAAGCGACCCGTGAAACACTGGCCCAGGCCGTGTACCATCCCGAGCAACAACCCACCCGAGAGCGACAACGCCGACTCTCCGACACGTTAGAACATATGGGGGACGTGCGCGAGGGGTTCGTTCTCAGCCAGCGCACACCCCTCCACGCTGAGTTGTGGGAACTGCGCGAACTGATACAGCACGTGCTGCTCAATTGGCAATGGGTCGAGGACATGGGTCTTTTGATGTCACCAAGCGACCAGATCGAGTTCGTAGGCAACCAGATTATCGCCTACCAGCACGCTCTGGTAGCCCTGGGGATCTTGCCACGTCTGCCGGCTCAGGCCATCACCTTCCCCCAACCCCGTCTCACCTACGCCGACGTGCCGGTCCCGGCAGCGCCCGGCGAGATGCTGGAGCGCATCGAAGAGATCGAGCGGGTCCTCTATCAGGCCGGCATAGCCCCAATGGAAAGATTGGCCTTCGGCCCGCTGCGCCGGACCTACGCCTTTTTTGAAGCCAGCCTGTGGCTGGTCAACCACTACCTCCCTCCCATCTTGTCCGATTAGGGATGCGCCTGTCGAGTTTACTCACCTCAGCCTTGCGAAGGTCGCCGACAAAACCTTCGCAAGGCTTTATCACAACCCCCCTCCGATTTGACCACGGATGCACGTTTGCTTCTCCTTCAGGCCGGTGATACAATATCGCGGCAATTCTCTGTCCCCCGACCCTTGCAAAGCACAGGCACGGCCTTATCGTGAGTTTAATCGAACGATATGCAACCAACGACTGAGACTTTGTCCCCCGATCACCCTGTGTCTTCCCCCCTGCGGGGACTACGTGGGCACCTTGTACCCGAGGGGCACTCTGTACCCGGGGGGCACTCTGCACCCGGGGGGCACTTCGCCCTATCGCGCATCCAGACCCTTCTGTTGGTGGTGATTTTGCTCGCCGGCGCGGCGCTGCGCTTTTACAACATCGCCTGGGACAACGGCACGTTGCCCCACCCCGACGAGCGGTCCACGGTGGCTTTTTACGCCCCCTCCATCCGCTGGCCTGCGGATTTGAGCACCGCCCTGGACCCGCACCGCTCTCCGCTCAACCCTTTTTGGGACGTGAACGGCGGGCATCGGCGCAGCTACACCTACGGCCACTTTCCATTGTACACGCTGGTGTTGACCGCCAGCGCCGCCGAGCGGTTGGCTCCCCTGGCCGACCGCCTGGGCCTGCCCGACGGTCTGACGCAGGTGATGGCCGAGGCGCGGTCGCCGGTGGGCTACGCTTACGTGGGCCGCTTTTTGGTGGCCCTGGCCGATACGATCACCGTTTACCTGGTCTTCTTGCTGGGACGTCGTCTCTACGGAACGTGGGCCGGGCTGCTGGCGGCGGCCTTTTCGGCCTTCACCGTCCTCCAGATTCAGCTCGCCCACTTCTTTGCCGTGGACCCCATCTCCACGACTTTCACCCTGCTGGCCCTGTACGGCGCTATCCGCATTTACGACCGACGGGGTGATGGGGCCGCCGTGTTGACCGGGGTGAGCATCGGGCTGGCGGTCGCCTCCAAGTTCAGCGCGTTGCCCATCGTGGCCGCGCCATTGGTGGCTGCCGTCCTGTCGGTGCGGCGCGCCGCCCCCGACGGGCGGGAAGCGATCCGCCGCCGCGCCATTCGGGGCCTGGTCATCGCCGGGGTGGTCTCCCTGGTCGTGTTTGCCGTCACCTCCCCCTTCGTCTTCCTGGACTTTCAGAACTTCTGGCAGGCGGTGGTCAAAGAGCAGGGAGATATGGTCAGCGGCGTGGCCGATATGCCCTTCACCCGTCAGTATCGCGGCACGCCGGCCTACCTGTATTTCATCCAGCAGCAGATTCAGTGGGGGATGGGCTGGCCGCTGGGACTGCTGGCCTTCGCCGGGCTGGCCTGGGTTCTGGTCCGGGCAATCCTGCGCCGCGCCAGTCCCGGCGAGGGGATTCTCCTCTCGTGGGTGATTCTTTACTTCGGCCCTACCGGTCTCTTTTTGGCCAAGTTCATGCGCTACATGGTGCCGGTGGTTCCACTGCTCGTGATATTTGGGGCAGGGTTGGTCATAAATAGCAAATCAGCAAATCAGCAAATCAGCAGACCGGCGAATCGGCAAAACTCACGTTTCACGCATCACGTCTCACGTTTCACGCTTCACGCTTCACGTCTCAAACTCGTCGTGGCGGCGGTGGCCTTGCTGGGAGCCGCCGTCTGGTCGCTGGCTTTCGTCAACGGGGTGTACGGCACGGAGCACTCGTGGGTCACGGCCTCGCGCTGGGTGTACGAAAACGTGCCGGCCGGGTCGTGCATTGCCGGGGAGCATTGGGAAGAGGGATTCCCCCGCGCCTGGCCCGAGCCGGGGATGAATCCCGGCGCGCACGGCTACCGTCAGCCGTTGCTGCCGATGTACGAGGAAGACACCCGGCAAAAGTTTGAGATCATCCGCGACACGCTGCGCGACTGCGACTATCTGGTGCTGGCGTCGAACCGGCTGTGGCGCACCATCCCCCGCCTGCCAAAACGCTACCCGATGAGCACTCGCTATTACCAGGCCCTCTTCGACGGTGAGCTGGGCTTTGAGATGGTCTACACCTGGGCCACGCCCCCTCACCTGGGCCCGCTGGTGATCGACGACCAGGCCGCCGACGAGAGTTTCACCGTTTACGACCAC
>JAJRXB010000263.1 GCA_024276515.1 Chloroflexota bacterium | reverse complement strand
TTCGTGGACGACGACCACGTGCTGAACATCATCAACCGTATCATCGAGCCGCTGGGGCGGCGGGTTGATGATGAGTGGCCGATGGTGGACGCCCGCCTGCCCGACGGGTCACGGGTCAACGCCATCATCCCTCCCTGTTCCATCGACGGGCCCACGATCAGCATCCGCAAGTTCTCGAAGATCCCCTTCCAGGTGAAAGACCTGATTCAATTCGGCACGCTCACTCAAGAAATGGCCGACTTTCTGGAAGCCTGTGTCGTCTCCAAGCTGAACATCGTCGTCGCCGGCGGCACCGGCTCCGGCAAGACGACCCTGCTCAACGTGCTATCGGGCTTCATCCCCGAAGGCGAACGCATCGTCACCATCGAGGACGCAGCCGAGTTGCAACTTCACCAGCGACACGTGGTGCGGTTGGAGACCAAGCACCCCTCCACAGACGGGGGGCGGCCGGTGACCATCCGCGACCTGGTGGTCAACGCGCTGCGCATGCGGCCGGAGCGCATCGTCGTCGGCGAGTGCCGGGCAGGGGAGGCGCTGGACATGCTGCAGGCGATGAACACCGGTCACGACGGCTCGCTGACGACCATCCACGCCAACAACCCCCGCGACACCATCTCGCGCCTGGAGACGCTGGTGTTGATGGCCGGCATGGACCTGCCACTTCAGGTGGTGCGTCGCCAAATCGCCTCGGCCATCGACCTCATCGTGCAGCAGGCTCGTCTGCGCGATGGCTCTCGCAAGATCACCAGCATCACCGAAGTGCAGGGCACCGACGGCAACGTCGTCACCCTGCAAGACGTTTTCAAATTTGTCGAAGAGGGGGAACGAGACGGCAAAGTGATCGGTCACTTTGAGCCCACCGGTGTTCGCCCCAAGTTCGAAACTCGCCTCAAAATCTACGGCTTTGAGCTGCCGGCCACTATGTTCTTCAAGAAACGGCCCTCAAATGCAAAACGTGAAACGTGATGCGTGAAATGAAGATTTGTGGTAACTGCTCAGCCACCCTTGCGAAGGTTGCCAGCCGTGTTGATGTGTGGAGCAACTTCCCGTGGGCAAAGGCGTTTTCCGCTTGAAATCCACCACAAAACCTTCGCAAGGGTTTCGTTGTGCCCTCAATTGGCAAACCGCCTCTCACGTCAGGATTGCTCGCGCGCCGGGACCGCGGTGAAAGTCAGATAGCAGACCAACAGAAACGCAGCAAATAGCAACGTGACGCCAAACGTCCCCGGGTGACTCCAGGGATCGGTCAATCGGATGACCACGTCGGTCAGCACGCTGCGGGGACGGAAGAGCAAATCCCAACTGTTCCAGCGCAGGAATCGCCCCAGGTAGATACCCAGTCCGCCCAACCCCAGGGAGCCAAGGACAAACAGCCAACTGGCTATCGAGCCCACAAAAGTCCTGACCAGGTTTTGCATTATGCGCAAGGAGAAAACGGCCAGGAACAGCCCCGTCCAGGCAAATGCCACGAGCATCCCAATGTCGTACCACATCGGAATCGGCGCGCGCGTCCGCAGGTGCATCAAATCGGTGAGGATGTAGGGCGCGTTGGGGAAGAAGATCAACCACAATCCGCCAGGGATCACCAGATACCACCAGCGACGGGGATAGCGTTGGTGAGTGTGGGCCGCCCACAAGCTGCTCAGGTAGGGTATCCAGGCCAGGAAGAGATTCCACACCAGGAAGAGATAGGTCAGGGTGTGGCTCAGATACACGCGACCGGCAAAGAGGCCAACTGCCAGCAAGGTAGACAGCAAAAGCGGGTATAGCGCCTGGTGTGCCAGGAAACGGTGAAGCTGGCGCAGATGATAGAACCGGTTAAACATCGAGATCCTCCAAAATTGTAAATAGCATTTCAGGCGACACCATCCAGCAACTTTAGCAGGCCGCGCGAAAAGTCGGTCCACTGCGCCGCGCCTTCGTGCAACGCCGCACGTCCCGCGTCGGTGATGTAGTAGTATTTGCGCGGTGGTCCCTCGGCGATGGGCTGCCACTCGCTGCGCACCAGGCCGTCTCGCTCCAGCCGGTGCAGGGCGGGGTAGAGCGTGCCCTGCTCCAGCTCAAAATAGCCGTCGGAACGCGCTTGCAATTCTTTGACCATCTGGTAGCCATACATCGGCTCGTCGGCCAACAATCGCAAAACCATCACGGCTGTGCTGCCGGTACGCATGTCGAGTTTGCTCATTGCTTATTCCCCGCCAGACAACCAATACCTAGACTATCAATATACGAAGACAATATACTACAGATAACCCCACCGGTCAAGGGCGCAACCCCCACGTTTACCCGACGATCAAGTGCCGGTCAACGCCTCTCTACCCCGGCCTGTAGTGGTCAACAAGACTTTGAGAGCGTGTCCGAAAAATACTCGTAGCGACGACTTCAGTCGTTAGTTTTAGGTATTATTGGGTCAAACAACGACTAACACTTGCACCGTACTGCGGCGCAGTGCAGGTGAGTCGCTACTACGGACGCCTAATCCCGAATTTTCAGACACGCTCTGAGACCGGGTGCATTTCAATTCGATGGCAGGATGCGTCTTTTATCTGGCCCGGCATCAGGCGATAGCG
>JAJRXB010000262.1 GCA_024276515.1 Chloroflexota bacterium | reverse complement strand
CGCAGCGCGTTCGCTTTTGATAATGCCATCAAATTGCCTCGTTTCGTTTAATGGTTTCTCCCTGTTCTTGATTTGTAACCGTTCACCCCTCCCTGACAGGGAGGGGCCGGGGGAGGGTGGAATTTTGCCCAAAGGAAGATTCCATCTCGGATGCGGGTAGTTTCTCCGGCGTCCCCTCCACCCCCACCCCAACCCTCTCCCTCGTAGGGGGAAGGGGGAACGCTTACGCTCACCTTGATTTTACCACGGGGCCACCACGAAGCAAGCTCATTTGTTGTGTAAAAGGGCGTACACGTCGCTCTTGGCCCAGCCCGATTGCTTTGCCACGCGACGGGCGGCTTCGGAGCGGCTGAGACCCTGGGCCAGCAACCCGGCCAGCGCCGAGCGGACCTGGCCCTCGTCCCAGAGGGTGGGTTCCGGTGCGCCTTCCACGACGAGGGTGAATTCGCCGCGGGGTTCGCGGTTGTGCCACTCGGCCAGCGCGTCGGTCAGCGTGCCCCGCCAGATTTCTTCGTGCAGCTTGGTCAGCTCGCGGCAGACGGCGCAGCGACGGTCGCCGCCCAGGAACTCTACCGCGTCGGTCAGGGTTGCCCGCAGGCGGTGGGGGGATTCAAAAAAGACCAGGGTGGCGCGAATTTCGGCCACGTCGGCCAGCGTGCGCCGACGCTCGGCGGCTTTGCGGGGCAAAAAGCCCAGGTAGAGAAAACGATCTGTCGGCAGGCCGCTGACGGACAGAGCGGCCATCAGTGCCGACGGGCCAGGGATCGGCACCACCGGAAAGTCGTGCGCGATGGCTGCCTGAACCAGTTCGTAGCCCGGGTCGGAGAGGAGAGGGGTCCCCGCCTCGGAGATCAGGGCCACGTCGCCGGTTTCCAACGCTGTCAGCACCCGGTTTAGCTGGGCCAGCTTGCGGCGAGTGCCCTGGGCATTGTGTTCGTGATAGCTGACCAACGGCTTTTCGATGTCGAAGTGAGCCAGCAGCCGCCCGGCGGTGCGGGTGTCCTCGGCCGCGACCAGGGAGCACTCTCGCAGCACCCGCAGTGCGCGCAGGGTGATGTCTTCCAAATTGCCAATCGGGGTGGCGACCAGGTAAAGGGTGCCCATCGATTTTCTCGTCGAAGAGTTTTTGTGCCTGATACTACAACCTCAGTTAGGAGCAATCAGGGCCCTGCCGTCATCCTTCGACAGGCTCAGGATAACCATTAAACTTGCACAAAGTTACCTACCATCAGCGAAGTGCGGTTGTAGTACTAAATGCACCGGCCTCCGGCTATACGGAATTGGGCAAATCCAGGAACTTGACGGTCACGTCCAGGCGGCGTTGAAGCACGTCGCTCAGGGCCTGGATGCCGATCCGTTCGGTGTGATAATGGCCGGCGGCGACGAAGTTGATGCCTGCTTCTCGGAACAGTTCCCGGTTCCACTCGCGCGGTTCCCCGGTGATGAACAGATCGATCTGGTGCTGGATCAGCCATTCCATCTGGCTGGGCCCGGGCGCGCCCGCGCCGCTGACGGCGACCACCCGGCGCACGCGCTCCGGGCCAAAGGGATATTGCACACCCTGCTGTGAGAACAGATCGGTACAGCGGGCCAGCAGCGCGTCGCGGTCGGCGCCGCCTTCGATCTCGCCCACCCAGCCCCAGCCATCGGGCGGATAGGGCTGGGCCAGGTGTCCCCCCAGGGCCTTGATGATTTGGGCGTTGTTGCCAATTTCGGGGTGACTGTCCAGCAGGTAGTGGTATCCAATGAGGGAGAGATCGTGGTCCCACAGATAACGCAGGCGATGGCTGAAGATGGTGTCGAAGTGAATGCTGGCGGGCATGTTGAGGGAATGGTGCACGATGAGCGCATCCGCGTCCAGGGCGACCGCCTCTTTGAAAAAACGCAGGCTGGCGCTGACGCCGGTGACAATCGTCTGCACTTTGTCGCGCCCGCGTACCTGAAGGCCGTTTGCCATGTGCTGATCTATCCCGGCAGCGGCTTCCGCGTCGCCCATGTATTGGTTGAGAAATGCCATCAAATCGTTGAGCAGAATCATCACGTTGTTTTCATCTCCTGGCCTTCGATCCAGTCGGCGACCAGCCAATATCGGAACGTCCGGCCAGCGTATACCTCGTAGGCCCCGTACAGGCCGTAGACTAAGCTGGCGAAGGGCAGGGCGGCCAGGACGATTGGCAAGATGATGGTCAACACCAGGGCCAGGGGTAGCAGCAGGAGGCCGACGAGGATCACCAGCAGCAGGGCGGTCAGGATCCAGGTTGGGATCAGGATGACCAGGCCCGCGACCAAAAGCCCAATCCAGAGGGCCAGCACGCCCAGTTGGAAGACGGTCGCCTGCATCGCGTGGAAGGCGACGAAGCGCGACCGGTCCCGGAAAGTCAGCCAGATGAGCAGCGGCACCAACGCCATAACCACGGTCGCCAATCCACCGGTGGAGACGCCGAGGGCGAAGGTGAGCAACACGCTGGCGTGGGCCAGAGCCGCCCAGGTTCGCTCGTTGGCGGTCGGTGTTGCCTCTATCGGGCCGCTCGTCGTCGCCGGCGTGGCTTCGTCCGGTTCACGGGTTTCACGCTCAGCCTCGGCCTCGCCTTTGGCCTCGGCGGGCGTCTCTTCGGTTTCGTTCCCCGAATCTTCAATCAGCTTTCTCTCTTCGTCACTCATCATCTACGCTCCTTGTCGTTGTCTCGGTTCTGCGCTATCTGTCTCAGCTTATTCTACGCAGCCCATCGAGTAAAGTTGCAAGGTGATGAGTGACGGTGGATTAAATTTCACGTTAAGCGATGGCCGGGATCGGGGTCAGATCGGCAGGAAGAAGAAGGCCATCCCGATGATGACGTACACGACGAGCAACTGCGCCCCTTCCAGCCAGTTGCTCTCGCCGTCCAGGGCGATGAGAGCGGCGATGAGTACGCCGCCTACCAGGGCGATGAGTTCAAATTGATTGAACACCAGGGTGATGGGGTTGCCCATCAGCAGCCCGGCGAAGACGAGGACGGGAGCGACGAAGAGGGCAATTTGGAGGCTGGATCCCAGCGAGATGGCAAGGGACAGTTCCATACGATTTTTTATAGCGACCTGTACCCCGACCACGTGTTCTGCTACGTTGCCCACCAGTGGCACCAGAATGATGCCCAGGAAGAACTCGGTGACGCCCAACTGGGCAACCACCGGCTCTACCGCCCCGACCAGAATCTCGCTCAACCAGGCGATGAACACCGTGACGACGACCAGCACGCCCACTGCCGTGCGCACCCGCCAGCGGGCGGCGTGATGTTCTCCCTCTTCCGGCACTTCGCCGGGGGACGGCTGGCTGAAGGTGTAGACGATGCTCAGGCCATATACGATGAGCATCACGACGGCCACACCCAGGCTGAGATACTCCACGGCGTCGTGATTCACCGCTTCGATGGCGTGGCCAAAGAGCGATGGCACGCCCAGCGCGATGACGGCCAGAATCAGCATCGTCGAGTTGACGCCTGCCTGTCGCCGGTTGAAACGTTGTGTGCCGTTCTTCAGCCCTCCCAGCAAAATGCTCAGACCCAAAATGAGCAACACGTTGCCCAGGATGGAGCCGGTGATAGAGGCTTTCACCAGTTCGTTCAGACCTTCGCGCAATTCCGGGTTGAGCGCGCCGGCCCGGATGGCAACCAGCGTGATGATCAGTTCGGCGGCGTTGCCCAGGGTGGCGTTGAGCAGTCCACCCAAACGGGGGCCGGTGCGAACTGCCAGTTCCTCGGTAGCGACCCCTATCCAGCCGGCCAGCGGCACCACCCCCAGGGCAGCGGTGGCGAACACCAGCACCGGCGACCAGCTCAAGAATCTGCCGGCGATGGCAAGGGGAACGAAAATCAGCAGGCCGTAATTGAGGTACTTCAAGGGTGCCCTCCCAATTGGGGTGGTGGAAATTGGAAGTTGGGGAAATGGGGTAGTCTCCCTCTTGCATGTTGGTGGCGAGGGGAGGCAGAGGGCAAGCCCTCGCGCTCCCAAACATCATCAACGCTTAACGGGACTACCGTCTTTCTTCCCCTCCACGAAAAGGTGAGCGGGTAACTTTGGTGGCAGCACCACGATCAATGAGTGGGGGACCACGTTGATTTGCACCGGCGTTGTTCCCACCGGTTCGGCGTCCACGTGGACCGGCAATGGTCTGCGTGTTTCGATGGCGAATGAGCGGCCCCGATACAGGTGCACGGTTGGGTCTCGCGCGTATCGGCCCAGCGTGAGGCCGGCCAGGTGGCGGACGGTGGAGAGAACGCCGTAGCCCTCAAAGACGGCCAGATCAAGCATGCCGTCGTCCATTTTGGCGTCGGGGGTGATGCGCCATAGCCGACCGTAAAGTTGGCCGTTGCTGGCCACAGCCCACAGCACTCGCTTGTGCCCACCCTGATCGCCAACGATGACGTTGGCGCGTGTTCCCATAAAGTTGAGAGCGACCATCACGCCGGCGATGACCCAGGCGGCCATTCCCAGACGACGGGTGTCCTCGGTTCGTACCTCCTGGGTGATGGCCGCGTCGAACCCCACGCCGCACCACATCAGAAAATGGCGTTGCCGGCCGTCGGCCAGTTGTACCCGTCCCAGGTCGATCCTCCGCCGATGGCCGGCGTGGATGATCTCGGCGGCGATACGCACGGCATTCGGGCGCAAGGGGTTCCAGATGGGGATGCCGATGTCCACGGCGTAAACGTTGGAGGTGCCGGCGGGGATGACTCCCAACGCGGTGTTGCTGCCAACCAGGCCATTGACCACCTCGTTGATGGTGCCGTCGCCGCCCACGGCAACGGCCACGTCGTAGCCCTCGTCGGCGGCCTGGCGGGCAAGACGGATGGCGTCACCCTTCTCGGCGGTTTTCAGGCGTTTTACTTCCCAGCCGCGCGCGCGCAGGTGTTCTACAGCTTGATCCAGTTGCCGGTGGAAGTCTCTGGAGCCGGCGACCGGATTGCGGATCAGACAAACTTTCATAAGGGATTCCTGACTACCCGGCCTTCTTGAAGTCCACAAAGCGATAACCCAGGCCTCGCTCGGTGAGGATATACTTGGGGTGGGCGGGGTCTTCTTCGATTTTCTGGCGGAGATAAGTGATGTAGAGACGAAGGTAGTGCGTTTCGTCGCGGTATTCGTGTCCCCAAACTTTGGCCAGGAGCGTCTCGTGGGGCAAAGTCCAGCCTGCGTTGTTGACCAGGTGGTAGAGCAGGCGATATTCGGTGGGGCGTAGTTTTATCTCTTCCCCGTCTACGATGACCCGCCGGCGATTGAAATCTATTTGCAGGCGGTCGTCCACTTTGATGATGGCCTCTTCAGCCGACGCGGGCATTTCGGACCGCCGGAGCACTGCTTTGATGCGGCTGGCCAACTCGCGGGGGCTGAAGGGCTTGGTCACGTAATCGTCGGCGCCCAGTTCCAGCCCGCGCACCCGGTCGTCTTCGTCCCCTTTCACCGTCAGCATGATGACGGGCACGTTGGACGTTTCGCGGATGAGGCGCAGCGCCTCGAAGCCGTCCATCTCGGGCATCATCACGTCCAGCAACACCAGATCGGGGAGGTCGTCGCGGACGCGGCTTACCGCTTCCATGCCGTTTTCGGCTTCGATGACTCGATAGCCTTCCAGATCCAGGTTCATGCGGATGAAGCGTCGCATACGCGACTCGTCGTCTACCACGAGGATGAGTTTTGCGTCTTCCATAACTGTTCACCGCCTACGAACTATCTATGGGCAACGTGAAGTAAAACGTCGCCCCGTGACCCGGTTGGCTCTCCACCCACACCCGACCACCGTGCCCCTCGACGACGGCCTTGACCAGAAAAAGGCCCAGCCCGGCGCCGGGCGTTTGCCGGGTGAGGCTGCTATCCACGCGGGTGAAGCGGTCGAAGATGCGCTCTTGCTCGGTGGCCGGGATGCCGACTCCCTCGTCACTGACGAAGACCCGTACTTCGCCCTCTTCGACCCGCCCCCCAACCCGGATGAGCCCGCCATCGGGCGAATATTTGATGGCGTTGCTGATGAGGTTGCTCAACACTTCTCGAATGCGCTCGTAGTCGCCCTTCACGGGGGGGAAATTGGGGGGGAAATCCACGGAAAAGGTGTGTCGGTCGGTCTGGGTGCGGAATTTTTCCACCGCTTTTTCGGCCATCGAGGGCAGGTCCAGGTAGGCAAATTGCAGCTTTATGCCGCCTGCCTGCAACCGGCTGGCGTCCAGCAAATTATTGATCAGCTCGTTGAGCTTATCCGCTTCTTCCTCGATGATGGCCAGGCCGTCGGCCAGAGTCTCTTTGTCCCAATCGGCGTCCTGGCGAGCCAGGGTGCCGGCGTAGCCCTTGATGATGCTGACCGGCGTTTTCAGTTCGTGGGAGATGACCGATAACAGCGTGTTCTTCAATTCTTCCGCTTCCCGCAGTCGGCTCACGTCGCGCACATTGGCGATGACGCTGACCAAATTGCCCTCTTCGTCGTACTGGGGTGAATAATTGTCGGCCAGGCTCACCCTGATCCCGTCGGCGCGCAGGGTGTCTCCCTCGGCGTAGAGCCGTCCATCTTCGGGAGGCTTCACCAATGGGCAGGTGGTGTGACACACGCTGACTCCCTGGCGGTTGTGCAGGTCCAGCACCTCGTAGCAGTGACGCCCGATGGCCTCGTCGGCCGGCACGCCGGTCATACCGGTCAGCGCCCGATTCCAGGTGTGGATGGTGCGGTCTGGTCCCAGGATCATCACGCCGTCGCCGCTGTTTTCGATGATGGCGTTCAGCCGGGCGCGTTCGTCGTTCACCTGCTGGTAAAGCCGGGCGTTTTGCACGGCGATGGCGGCCTGGTCGGCGAAGTCGGCCAGCACCTGTTGGTCGTTGACGGTGAAGCCTGCCCCCCGTGATCGAAAGATGTAGATCAGCCCGATGATTTCGTCTTTGATGATCATTGGCAGCGCGACGACCTGGCGCAGCGGCACCCCCGCCGCCGCCGATGCCAGGCTCAGCCGCATCGAGAGGTCGGGGATTTGCCAATGCCGGCGGTCGGCCGTGGTCGGCAGGTCGCGCCACAGGGGATCGAAAAGGTGGATGGCACGCACCGGCAGGCCGTAGCTGGCCCGGGGATAAAACGTGCCGTCCTGCCGCCGCAACACGATCAGGCCCGCCTGCCCGCTCAGGATCTCGACGGCGTTTTCCAGGATGAGTTTGAGCAGGGAGGGCAGATCGAGCTGGGCGGTCATCGCCCGGCTGATCTGGAGCAGATATTCGCGTTGGCGGAGTCGGTAGTCTGGGAACATAGGAACGTGAAACGTGATGTGTGAAACGTGATGCGTGAAACGTGATGCGTGTTCTGTTACGAGGCACGGTTCACGTATTCACAATGATTGAATTGCGCTCAGTATGGCAGAGTGCAGCCGTCCGTTGGAGGCGACGACGCCACGGTTCTTGGATAGTCGTCGCCCCTGGCCAAAGTCCAGCTCCGCGCCTAGAGCATCTGTCACCCGTCCGCCTGCCTCTTCGACGAGCAGGGCGCCGGCGGCGTGGTCCCAGATGCGCTCGCGGTAGCCGGGATTCTGGGCAGACGGCAGCCGCAGGTAGATGTCCGCCTCGCCCCGGGCGACGATTCCATATTTGGCCTGGCTGTCGATGCGCAACGAGGGGTGGGTCAGGTCCAGAACACGGGCCAGCGACTGGTGCGCCTCGTGGTTGGCGTGGTCGGCTTCGACGCTTTCGACGAAGCGGGCGGCGGCCGGATCGGATAGGGAAGCGACGGCAATCGGCCGGGCCGGGCTCCCGTTCACCCACGGGTCCCCTTTGGGGAGGGGGATCATCTCTGCCCCCTGGCCTCGCACGGCCAAAAAGACGACCCCACGCGGGCCATCCTGCTGAGCCAGGGCCAGTGGCAGGTTAGGGCAGGCCAACGCGCCAACCTGTACCTGCCCATCCTCGACGAGAGCCAGGGCGATGGCGTACTGCTCGCCGCGCAAAAAGCCGCTGGTGCCATCGATGGGGTCCAGGGTCCAAAAGCGGTGATCGGGGTCGGCGTTCCCATAGTCAATCCAATCGCAAACGTCGTTGGGAGTGGCGCCGGGCAGCAATGCTCCCACGTAGTGGGTGACGAGGGCCAACATTTCGGTCTGATCGGGGCGACGCAGCCCTTCGGCTGTCTCCTCGGCCACGACCGGATCGCCGGAGAAGGCTTCGGCCAACCCCTGGCAGATGAGAGCCTGCGAGCCGTAGTCGGCCACAGTCACCGGGCTGCGGTCGGCCTTTTGGGTTGAGGTAGGGTGAATCATCTCGGCCTGCACTTGTCGGCACAGGACCGCCGCACGAATCACCGCCTGGCGCGCGTGTTCCTTTTCGGCTTGGTAGGGAGTGGGCATAAATTTTTTGGTGGCACGTCTGGTAGTGGTAGCAACCCGGCCTCATTTTGACTGCCCGTCTGGTGATCAATTCTACGTCAAGACGCAGACGAGCGCAAGTGACGGGTGTGGGTGGGGCAGGGCTTTTCAACGTTTCTAGCACGAGCCAGGTGACAGTCACCTTTTGGTTGACATTGCTACATCCCTGTCATATACTACGTTAAGGGTAGAGGATTGGCCCTACCATTGCTTCATAGTTCAGAGTTCTCTTGGAAAGTGCCGTTCGCGTCACCCTTCGAGCACTTCGCTGGGGATGCTCACTCCGCCGGTGTGGCGAGGAGCAAGGCATCCCTGGATGCCGAAGCGTCACCCTCGTTTGGTAGACTTTCCGAGAGATCTCGACCAGGCTGGAGGTGTGAGCGGGTTGACGTTCTCACAGTGGTGGGTGTGGATATTGGTGTCTGTCGGGGGGCTATTCGTCCTGTTTCTGGTGATGCGCGTCGTCTTGAGAGCCCAGGTCAGGGCCAGGACAGCCGAGTTGCTCGTCGAAAACGAGGAATTGCGAGCCGAAATCGCCGAGCGGGTGGGGGCGGCGGAACGGTTGCGCCTTTTCCAGGAGATCCAGACCCGTGCCGACCTGATGGCCCGCCTGGCATCCCTCAGCGAAGCTCTGAACCGCCCTCTCACCGTCGCCGAAGTGGTGAAGGCTGTTGGGCAGGGGGCTATGGCTCTCAGCGGGGCCGACCGGGGCGCCGTCTACCTCCGCTGCCCAGACGATACCGTCTCCTGTCCCTGGTTCCAGGGCCTTTCGCCGGATTACGTGGAGAAGGTGGCCGCTCACGCCAGAGAGTTGCCCGGCGGTCGAATGCTCGATCAGCCCAATTTGGTGATCATCCCCGACGTGGAGGGCCTGCCGCCAGAGTCCCCTTTGCCGGCCCTGGCCCGGGCCGAGGGCCATCGGGCGATAGCCCTCTGGCCGCTGGTCTACGAGGGGCGGGTGCTGGCAGCCGTGGGCTGCTACTACAATGCGCCGCACACCTGGTCCCAGGCCGAGCAAGAGGTGATGCAGGCCTTCGCCCGCCAGGCGGCGGTGGCGCTGGAGAACGCCTGGTTGTTCGAAGAATCCCGGCGTCAGACTCAGGAACTGGCCGGGTTGTACGACACGGCTCTCGCCATCGGGGGGATGCTGGAAATAGAGGCGCTGCTGACGTCTCTGTATGATCAGGTGCAACAGTTGATGGCCCCCGACAGCTTCGGCGTTTTTCTTTACCACGCCGAGGACGACGAACTTGAAATCTTGCTGGCGATGGAAGCGGGGGAGGCGGTGCCCGGGGCAATGGGAATGCGCCTGCCGTTGGACGAGAGCGGACTCACCGGCTGGGTGACGCGCATGCGCCAGCCCCTATTGGTGAACGACATCCAGACCGATTCACTGCCGGTCGAGCCCAAACACCTCACCCGGCCGGCGGCCCGGTCCTGGCTGGGGGTGCCCCTGATCGCCCGCGACCGGCTGATCGGCGCCATCTCGGTGCAATCCTTTCGTC
The DNA here is from genome assembly GCA_024276515.1 of Chloroflexota bacterium. GTDB lineage: Bacteria > Chloroflexota > Anaerolineae > 4572-78 > NAK82 > JAJRXB01. The sequence continues at coordinate 4,760 of JAJRXB010000262.1, read as the reverse complement.
CCCAGGCCTTCGGCGACGCCGACCGTCGCTTTCTGGAGTCTCTGGCGGCCCAGGTTGCCATCGCCATCGAGAACACACGGCTGTTCGACGAAACCCGCCGCCAGGCAAAACACCTGGAGATATTGTACCAGGCCTCGCAAGACCTGGCCACCCTGCACGACCTGGACACACTGTTGCAGCAGATCGTCGAGCGCGCCATGCAATTGCTCGGCGGAAACGGTGGTGGCATATACCTGTATCGCCCTGAGCAACAGGTGTTGGAGTGGGCGGTGGCCATTGGAGAAGAGGCGAGACAGATAGGGGTGACAATCGGCAAGGGGGAGGGTCTGTCTGGAAGGGTGTGGGCGACCGGCGAACCGATGATCGTTGACTGCTATCAGGACTGGCCCGACAAATCGCCGCAATGGACTCGTCTTGGGGCGTTGGCAGTGATCGGCGTGCCCATCCAGTGGGGCGAGGAGTTCCTGGGCGTGTTGAACGTCGTGGCCGACAACACCCTGCGTCGCTTCGCCGCCGAAGACGCTACCCTGCTCTCCCAGTTCGCTGCCCAGGCGGCCATCGCTATTCAAAACGCGCGGCTGCTGGCGCAAGTCCAGGAACAGGCGCGGCAGATTCGGCAACTTATGGACACCGTACCCGATGGTGTGCTTTTGCTGGACACTGAGCGGCGCATTCTTTTGGCCAACCCCGCGGCCCGGAAGCACCTGTCTGTGCTGGACGGTGCGGGAGTGGGAGATGCCCTCACCCACCTGGGCGGGCGACCGATAGAGAGTCTGCTGGAACCTTTGCCTGAAGGAATGCCCCACGAGGTGACGGTCGTGGGATCGCCCGACCGCCTGTTCGAAGTGGTTGCCCGCCCTATGATGGAGGGAGACTCTCAGGTCAGGGGTTGGGTGTTGATCATCCGAGACGTCACCCAGGAACACGAGGTTCAGTTGCGTATCCGGCGGCAAGAGCGGCTGGCGGCAGTGGGCCAACTGGCCGCCGGCATCGCCCACGATTTCAACAACATCCTGACCAGCATCATCGGCTTCGCCGAGCTGGCCCGCTTTCACCCCGATGTGCCTCAATCGGCCTCAGAAGACCTGGAGCGCGTGATCCAGCAGGGGCAACGGGCTACTCACCTCGTCCGCCAGATTCTAGATTTCAGCCGCAAGTCTATCACCGAAAGGCGGCGGATAGACCTGGTCCCCTTCCTCAAGGAGACGGTCAAGTTGCTGGAACGCACCATACCGGAGGATATTTGCATTACCCTGGAAATTGAGCCCAGCCGCGAAGCGTATATCCTTAACGTAGACCTGACCCAGATGCAGCAGGCGTTGACCAACCTGGCGGTCAACGCCCGCGACGCGATGCCGGCGGGCGGGACGTTGCGATTCCACCTCTCTCGTCTCACTTTTGCGCCTGGCGAGCGACTGCCCCACCCCGAGATACCCCCCGGCGATTGGGTTGTCCTGTCCATCTCGGACACCGGCGTCGGCATCCCGCCCGAGATGATGCCTCACATCTTCGAGCCCTTCTTCACCACCAAAGAGGTGGGCGAGGGCACCGGGTTGGGACTGGCGCAGGTGTACGGCATCGTCAAGCAGCACGAAGGCTACATCGACGTGGAAAGCCGGGTGGGGGAGGGGACAACCTTCACCCTGTATCTGCCCGCTTTGTCTCAGCCGCAGCAGGCAACGCACGAAGCGATGACGGAAAAAATTCCCCACGGACAGGGAGAACTCGTTTTGGTGGTAGAGGACGATCCGACCGTGTTGGACGTGGCCCAGGCGATGCTGGAACGTCTGGGCTATCGTGTGTTGACCGCCGCCAATGGCCGAAAGGCGCTGGCGGTGCACGACCAACATCAGGACGACATCGCCCTGGTGTTGACCGACGTGACTATGCCGGAGATGGGGGGCATGGCGTTGTCTCGGGCCTTGAGAGCAAAGAATCCACAGGTCAAAATCGTGGCGATCACAGGCTATCCGCTGGAGGCAGAGGACAAAGAGTGGTTGGCCCAGGGTATCGAAGCCTGGTTGCAGAAGCCGTTGAGCTTCGAGCAATTGGCGCAGACGGTGAGCCGGGCGCTGAAAACGTGAGGCACGTGGCGTGAAAGGAGGAAGATGAAATGGAAAAATCGGAAGGCTCCCCTTTTGGGGGGCAATGGGGGGAGGAGGCCATTTGGCGGCCCACCGATGAGGTGATTCGGAACAGTCGCCTGAAACAGTTTATGGATCGGCACGGCATCGCCACCTGGCACGAACTGTGGCAACGCTCGGTGGACGATATCGAGTGGTTCTGGGAGGCCGTGTTGGAGGACCTGAACGTCGAATTTTACGAGCCTTACACCCAAATCCTGGACCTGTCGAACGGCGTCGAGTGGGCCCGCTGGTGCGTGGGAGGGGTGCTCAACATCGTTCACAATTGCCTGGACAAGTGGATGGGCACGGCCACCGAAAACAAAATTGCCCTGCGCTGGGAGGGGGAGGAAGGGGACGTGCGGGTGCTCAGCTACGGCGACCTGTACCGCGAGGTAAATCGCATGGCCAACGCCTTGCGCGCTCTGGGCCTGGGCAGAGGGGATGCGGTGGGGCTTTATATGCCGATGGTGCCCGAGGTGGCCATCGCCCTGCTGGCCATCGTCAAGATCGGGGGCATTGTGCTACCCCTCTTCTCCGGCTACGGGGCGGGCGCCATCGCCACCCGGCTGGCCGACACCGAAGCCAAAGCCCTCTTTTGCTCCGACGGAGCCTATCGGCGAGGGCGGGCCATCCCGATGAAGCCGGTCGCCGACAGAGCGTTGAAGCGGGTCCCGTCGGTGGAACACGTCATCCTCTACCGGCGCACGGGGGGCGAGGTCCCGTGGCACGAAGGACGCGATCACTGGTGGGAGGACCTGGTCGCCGACCAGCCACCGGAGGCCGAAACCGAGCGCACCGAGGCCGAGGATCCCCTGATGGTCATCTACACCTCCGGCACCACCGGCCGGCCCAAGGGGGCGGTCCACACCCATTGCGGCTTCCCCATCAAAAACGCACAAGATATGACCCACGGCCTGGACATGCACGACACCGACGTCCTGTATTGGATGACCGACATGGGGTGGATGATGGGCCCGTGGGAGGTCTTTGGGACGCTCATCCTGGGGGCGACCATGCTGTTTTACGACGGCGCGCCCGACTATCCCGACGTGGATCGGGTGTGGAGCCTGATCGAGCGCCATCGGGTGACGGTGTTGGGGGTGTCGCCCACCTTTGTCCGCAGCATCATGGCCTATGGTGACGAGCCGGTGAAGCGGCACGACCTGTCGTCGCTGCGCATCGTTGGCTCCACCGGCGAGGTGTGGAATCCCGATCCCTGGCTTTGGTTCTTCAGCACCGTGTGTCAAAGGCGGGTGCCCATCATCAATTACACCGGGGGAACCGAGCTTTCGGGCGGCATTCTGAAGAGCAACGTTTTGCTGCCGATCAAGCCGTGTGCCTTCAACGCACCCCTGCCGGGGATGGACGCCGACGTGCTGGACGAAAACGGCCAATCGGTGCGAGGACAGGTGGGTGAACTGGTCATCCGCCAGCCGTGGATCGGCATGACCCGGGGCTTCTGGCGCGACCCGCAACGCTACCTGGCAACGTATTGGTCGCGCTTCCCCGGCGTGTGGGTTCACGGCGACTGGGCGGTGGTGGACTCGGATGGCTCGTGGTACGTGTTGGGCCGCTCCGACGACACGATCAAGGTCGCCGGCAAGCGGCTGGGGCCGGCCGAGGTGGAGAGTGTGGTGGTGAGTCACCCGAGCGTCACCGAAGCCGCCGCCATCGGCGTGCCCGACCCGGTGAAGGGAGAGGCGGTCGTCGTCTTTTGCGTCCTCCCGCCCAACACCGTCCCCACCGACGAACTGCGCGCCGAACTGCGCCAACTGGTCGTCGAGCAAATGGGCAAGCCGTTGGCTCCCAAAAAGGTGGAATTTGTGAGCGACCTTCCGAAAACGCGCAACGCCAAGGTGATGCGTCGTGTGGTTCGGACCGCTTATCTGGGCCAGGACCCCGGCGACCTCAGCGCATTGGTCAACCCGGAAGTGGTGGAGGAGATCAGAAGCAAGAAGCGATGATCAAAAGTATTATTTTCGACGTGGGTGGGGTTTTGGTTCGCACGCACGATCAGAGTGGGCGGCGCAAGTGGGAGGCCCGGCTAGGGCTGAAACCAGGGGGCGCCGCCCAATTGGTCTTTGACAGCGACCTGGGGCGCAAGGCGCAGCTTGGTCAGGTTTCTCTCCAGGAGGTGTGGACCTGGGTGGGGGCTCACCTGGGCCTGAGCCCTGACGAGCTGACCGCTTTCAGGCGTGACTTCTGGGCCGGCGACCAGGTTGATCACGAGCTGGCCGACTACGTCCGGCGTCTGCACGCTCGTTACCGCACCGGCATCCTCAGCAACAGTTGGGCCCGCAATGGGCGGGCGATGGCCGAGAAGTTCGGTTTCGCCGATTGCTTCGACGTCTTCGTCACCTCGGCCGAGGTGGGTGTGATGAAACCGGACCCGCGCATCTACCACGTCACCCTGAGGCGGCTGGAGGTGTTGCCGTCTGAGGCTGTTTTCGTGGACGATTTCATCGAAAATGTGAGAGCCGCGCGCCGCCTGGGTATCCAGGCCGTTCATTTCACCGACCCGGCCCTGGCCCGGCGACAACTGCAAGAATTGCTGGACGAGTAGTGTGCTACTTTGTCCGCTGCGATCCTGTTCCCTTCAAAAGTCGGGCTAGGCGCTGATGCCGACCGTATTCG
>JAJRXB010000261.1 GCA_024276515.1 Chloroflexota bacterium | reverse complement strand
CGCCTCGCTGTGGCCGGTCTCGTGACCGAGCCACCGCAGACACCTTACAGCGTGAAAACGCCCACCAGTCGCCGCTCGGTCTCGCTTTCTTCCGCCACGCGAGCGATCACTTCAACGTAGGGAGCGATGCTGGAGTTCTTTAGTTTGCGCTTGAGCAACTCGTCCACCTGGAAGACGCCGGCCGAGTTGCTCATCGTGATTTCCACCCGGATGGGGCGTTCTTCTCCGTGTTTCAGTTCCACGCTGTTGATGGCTGCCGCCGACACGGAGTGAATGTTGACGGAGCCGGCCTCAAAAGGAATGCGCGACCGCCCCTCGGTCATATCCAGGGCGTCGGCGACTTTCATCACGCCCGCCTCCAGGGTGAGACAGCGCACGTCCCAGCGATGGGCGATGATGGCGTGCAGTATCTCGGAGGTCATAATCGTCTGCTGGCGGACGTCGTACAGGCCGTCGAGGAAGGCGGGCAATTTCAGTCGGGCCAGGAAGAGGCTGTATTGCTCGTGGTCGTCGCGGTGGATGCTGATGCCCAGGTCGTGCATGCAGGCGGCCAGCACGACCACCACCTCGGCGTCCTCTTTGGTCATCTCGTAGTTGGTCTCGATGCTGGTTTGAATCCCGGCCTCGGTCAGCAGGCGCAGCATCTTGAGGGCGGCGTTGGCGACGATGCGGATGTGCACGTCGCCGTGATCGGTGATGCCGGCCCGGTCCATAGAGCTGACGTTGGCGCAGGCCCACAGTTGCCACAGCTCCTCGTCGGCGTTGATGCGCTCGACGACGGTATGGAGCTTTTCGTTGTGGCGCGTTGGGATGTTGAATTGGTTCATTACACTTGTTACCTTTAGAGTCTTTCCTAAATAAATTTGTGCTGAGGTGACAGTCACTTTTGGCACGATTATCAGGTCAGAATCTGAAAGATCACCTCGTTTTTTGTGTCAGTTCAAGTGACTGTCACCTGCTTTTGCTTAAAAGGGAACACCTCTTTTGATTTTGGGTTTATCCTTATGTTCTCATTGTACCACAACGTGGGGGGAAGTCCAACGGAGAATGGGGATTTGGGGAGAGGAGATTGGGGAATAGGGAATGGGGGGGTGAAGTGCATCCCTGGCCCGGTGCAGGGACGAGGCATTCCGACCCGGGCCTTGCGTTGTGAAGACTCTCGGTCCGTTAAAGGAGCCTGGCTTGGCGAACCCGACGTCAGGAATGCCTCGTCCCTACAGGGTGGTGCCTCACCGTACTATGCCCCTAAAAACTTTGAAATCGTGGTCTAGGGGTAGGATTTCAGGATGATGGGGAGGTGGAGAATGCCGGGGGGCGCGAAGTTTTCGGGGATGTTCCTCACAGTGGAGGAGATGCAGCCGGCTTGCTGGCTGCACAGCCAGGCGGTGTTTTGAATGTAAGCTGGCCGGCAGACGCGGGGTCCGAGGGTGTAGATGGAATCCTGGGTGTCCACGGTGACAGTCAGTACTCTGGTGGTGGTAACAGTGTCGAGAGGGCCGATGGTGAAGGGGAACTGGGCCATCAGCAGGCCGTTGCCGTGGTTGGGGTCGCTGACGGTGGTGGAGTGGCTCTGGTCGTTGAACTCCACGGTGATGGTGGTCATACGGGTGTCAATGCCGGGAGGCTCGGTGTCGGTCCAGTAGGTGATGTCCAAAAAGGGCAGGAGCACATTTATCGTTTGAGTTTCGACCGAGGGTATTTCCAGGGTGTAGGTAAAAGTCGTGGCCGTATCATAGAAGTCGCTCAGGGCGGTTTCGTCGAAGGGGGGATCGCGGGCATCGAAGAGGAAGAGGGCGTTCAACTGGCGGGGGTTCCAGGTGGTAACCGTCACCTCGCCGCTGGCGACCATCGCTGGCGTGATGGGAGCTGTCCACAGAGACGCGCCAAAGCTTTGGCTGCTGGTCGTCACCAGTTGCGCCGGCTGGCCTTCGACGGTGGGTGTGGTGTTGTTCGTCTCTTTCATCAGCAGCCACATCGCCGATGGGTTGGCGCCGGGGGGAATCTGCACCTGAATGGTGTGGGGGTTTGGCTCCGGCG
>JAJRXB010000260.1 GCA_024276515.1 Chloroflexota bacterium | reverse complement strand
GTTTCACGGGTTACGTCTCTCAGGCGGTGGAGATTCCCCAATGTGGACCACTGGCTGGCGCGATAAAGTCTGGGCCCAACTTCATGCTGAGCCTGGTCGAAGCACTGAGCCTGGTCGAAGCATCGGTGCTCCCTGGGACATCGTCGTCATCGGCGGCGGCATCACCGGCGCGGGCATCCTGCGCGAGGCGACTCGCCTGGGCCTGCGCGCGCTGCTGTTGGAGCAAAACGACTTCGCCTCTGGCACTTCCAGCCGCTCGTCCAAGCTGGTACACGGCGGGCTGCGCTATCTGCGCACTCTCCAAATCGGCGTCACGCTGGACTCGGTGCGCGAACGCGACCGGCTGCTGGAGGAAGGTCCTGGTCTGATTGAGCCGCTCGGCTTCCTGGTTGCCGCCTACGAGGGAGATGCCCTGTCTGCCTGGGTCTTTCGGGCCGGCCTCACCGCCTACGACCTGTTGGCGCTGCGCTGGAGTCATCGCTACTACGACGCCCAAGACTTTTTGATGCTGGCGCCCGACGTGACCGCCCAGGGGTTGCAGGGGGGCTTTCGCTACGGCGATGCCCAAACCGACGACGCTCGCCTGGTGCTGCGCGTCATTCGCGAGGCGGTGCGCGCGGGCGGGACTGCCCTCAATTACGCCCGGGTCGAGGAGTTGTTGCGGGACGAGACGGGGCAGGTGAGTGGTGTGGTGGTGCGCGACGTGGCGGCCGGCCCCGACGCCGGACGGGTGGCAAGGGTTCGCGCTCGTGTCGTCGTCAACGCCACCGGCGCCTGGGCCGACAGGCTGCGCGGACAGATCGGCGCGCCGGCGCGCATCCGTCCCCTGCGCGGCAGCCATCTCATCTTCCCGGCGTGGAAACTTCCCGTCGCCCAGGCCGTCAGCTTTCTGCATCCGACCGATCATCGGCCCGTCTTCGTCTTCCCCTGGGAGGGGGTGACGCTGGTCGGCACCACCGACGTGGACCATTTTCAGCCCCCCGACGACGACCCGGTCATCAGCCCGCAGGAGGCGAGCTATTTGCTCGACGCCGTCCGCGCCCAGTTCGCGCCGCTTCACCTGTCGGCAGAGGACGTGCAATGCGCCTTTGCCGGCGTGCGCCCGGTGGTGGGAACCGGCAAGGCGGACCCATCACACGAATCCCGCGATCACGTCATCTGGGACGAAAACGGTCTGCTGACGGTGACGGGGGGCAAGCTGACCACCTTCCGTCTGATTGCTCTCGACGCACTCCAGGCGGTGCGCCACCGGCTGCCCGACTTTCCCCCCGTGGACCGGAACCTGCCTGTGCTCGACCCGGCCCCCGACGCCGAGACGAACCTGGCCGGGCTGCCGGGCGCGTCGAAGTTGGACGAGGCGGCCCGTCGCCGGTTTTGGGGTCGCTACGGCGCCGACGCTCCCGCCCTCGTCCGCGCCGCCCGCCAGGGGGAACTGTCACCCATCCCCGGCGTCCCGGCTCTGTTCCCGGGGGGAGGGTACACCTGGGCTGAACTGCGCTGGGCGGCCCGCGCCGAGGGAGTCGTCCACCTGGACGACCTGCTGCTGCGCCGGGTGCGATTGGGGTTGGTGGCCCCTGAGGGCGGCCTGCCGCTGCTGGAGGAAATCCGCACCGTCGTTCAGCCGGAACTGGGCTGGGACGATGCCCGCTGGCAGGCCGAAGCCGCCGCCTACGCCGACCGCTGGCGCCGCGCCTACGCCCCGCCCGCCCCGGCGGCCTTGCCCCGGCCCTCCCCGGTGATTATTGCCCCGCGCCGCCGGTCTCGCCCATCTCGCACCCGAATCGGGACGATCCTCCTGGCAGGCACAGCGCTCCTGGCGGTTCTCGCGTACCTGCGGCGCAGAGTCAGGTAGGCTTGCTCGTCGCCTCGCCGTGTATTATAATTGAGCTGGAAAGAAGGGTAAGACGTATGACGGCCCTGGAACTGGAACTGGTGGAACTCAAAACCCGTGTCGAGCGCCTCGAAGCGGAAGTGCGTCGGCTGGCAGGTGAGGAACACAGGAGGTAACGCCTCCCTCGCCCGATGAGCCCCTGGATCCAGAGCGATTCTGGGCCTGGCTCAAAGCCGAAGGTCTGATCCGAGACCCCACACCCGAGGAGCGCCGCCTGGCTGCCGAATGGGATGCCCTACCCGAAGAGGAGAAGGAGGCCATCCGCCGGGAACTGGATCATCTGCCCCCTGGTCCTATGGTCAGTGATATTATCATCGAGAATCGCCGCTGACAATGGCACTCTACTACTTTGATGCCGGCGCCCTGGTCAAGTACTACATCCTTGAACCGGGCAGCACCTGGGTCAGGGAATTGAATGGAGACCCCTATGTCCGCCGACCACATCCTGGCCATAGATACCGGCACCCAGAGCATCCGCGCCATGCTCTTCGACCCCCAGGGCCGATTGGTGGACAAGGTGCGAGTCCCCATCGAGCCTTACGTGTCGCCGCAGCCGGGCTGGGCCGAGCAGGACCCCGACTACTACTGGGACAACCTCTGCCTGGCCTGCCGGCGTCTCTGGGAGCAAACCCGCCGGCCCAAAGAGGCGGTGGCCGGCGTGGCGCTGACCAGCCAGCGGGCGACGATGGTCAACGTGGATGCGGCCGGCCGTCCCCTGCGCCCGGCCATCGTCTGGCTCGACCAGCGGCGCACCGAGGGGCTGAAACCGGTCGGCGGCTGGTGGGGACTCCTTTTCCGGCTGGTGAACATGTCCGAGACGGTGGCCTACCTCCAGGCCGAAGCCGAGGCCAACTGGATTCGCATCCACCAGCCGGACGTGTGGAACCGCACCCACAAATACCTCTTCCTCTCCGGCTACCTGACCCACCGGCTGACGGGCCGCTTCGTCGACTCGGTCGGTTGCCAGGTGGGTTACGTCCCCTTCGATTACAAGCGGCTGGCCTGGGCCAAAAGCTGGGACTGGAAATGGCAAGCCCTGCCGATGGACCCGGACCTGCTGCCGGAACTGGTCCCCCCTGCTGAAACCCTGGGACAGATCACCCCCCAGGCGGCCCAGGCGACCGGCATCCCCGCCGGGCTGCCCCTCGTCGCCGCCGCCGCCGACAAGGCGTGCGAAGTTTTGGGTGCTGGCTGCCTGGAGCCTCACGTCGGCTGCCTGAGCTACGGCACCACCGCCACCATCAACACCACCCACCGGCGATACATCGAGGTCATCCCCCTCATCCCGCCCTATCCGGCGGCCGTGCCCGGTCGCTACAGCCTGGAGATTCAGATTTATCGCGGCTACTGGCTGGTGAGCTGGTTCAAACGGGAGTTCGGTCTGCGGGAGCAACACATCGCCGAGGAGCGGGGCATCCAGCCCGAAGTTCTGTTCGACGAGCTGGTGAACGCCGTGCCCCCCGGCTCGATGGGACTGACGCTGCAACCCTACTGGTCGCCGGGGGTCAAGGTTCCCGGCCCGGAGGCCAAGGGGGCCATCATCGGCTTCGGCGACGTGCACACGCGGGCTCACATCTACCGGGCGATTCTGGAGGGGCTGGCCTACGCCCTGCGCGAAGGGATGGAGCGCACCGAGCGGCGCAGCAAAGTGCCCATCACCGAACTGCGGGTCGCCGGAGGTGGCTCGCAGAGCGACGCGGCCATGCAAATCACCGCCGACATCTTCGGCCTGCCGGTGGCCCGCCCCCACGTGTACGAGGCGTCGGGGCTGGGGGCGGCGATTGACGCCGCCGTCGGCCTGGGACTGCACCCCAATTTTGAGACCGCCGTCGCCGAGATGACCCATCCCGGCCAGACGTTTCAGCCCAATCCCCAGGCGCAGGCGATCTACGACCAACTCTATCACCGAGTCTACCGGCAGATGTACAAAAGACTCAAGCCACTCTACCGGGCGATTCAGGAAATCACCGGCTACCCGGCGCGATAGGGGAGCAGTGCCGTCGCACCTCTGCTTCGCCCTGAAACCTTATCCGAACGGCCCGTCTTCCGGCAGTCTCCCCGTTAAGCGTTGATGATGTTTGGGAGCGCGAGGGCTTGCCCTCTCCTCTCCCTCCCCCAACCCCCTCCCTCTCCCAAATTGGGAGAGGGAGGGGGTGCAGGCGGGGATGGGTGAGGGTTTTGCCTCCTCTCACCGCCAACACGCAAGAGGGAGACTTCCGAAGTCTCCGAGACTTCGGAAGTCTTATCCGAACGGCGTCCTTCCAAAAAGCCCGAAAAATAGCCTCGTTTGCCCCAAGAAGCGCGAAATTGGTGTAAAGAAGCCCCCTTTCGCCGCTCCTGCCCGCATCTTTTCCCCACCTCCTGTGTTATAATTCGTCAAACACTGTTGTTGGCCGAGAGGGACATCCATCGATGCCCTCTCGTCTGATGAATTCAGGAGGAAGCTGTGTCTAAACGAGTGGTGATTACCGGCATGGGAGCCATCACGCCGGTGGGAAACGACGTACCTAGTACCTGGGAATCGCTCAAGGCTGGGCGGTCGGGGATTGCGCGCATTACCCGCTTTGATCCATCGGATCTGGCGACTCAATTTGCAGGGGAAGTCAAAGATTTTGATCCGGCCGAGCGTTTTGGGCGCAAAGCAGCCCGTCGCATGGACCGGGTCACCCAATTTGCGATGGAAGCCTGTCACCAGGCCATCGCCAGTTCCCAATTGTTGGAAAACGGGGTAAACCGGGATCGGATTGGGGTGGTCATCGGCAGCGGCATCGGCGGGATTGGGACCTTGCTCAAACAGTACGACGTGCTCAAATCGCGCGGGCCGCGCCGGGTGAGCCCGTTCCTCATCCCGATGATGTTGCCCGACACGTCGGCCGCCGAGGTCGCCATTGAATATGGGTTGCGCGGTCCCAACATGGCGGTCGTCACGGCCTGCGCCACCGGGACCAACGCCCTGGGCGAGGCTTTTGAGATGGTAGCCCGGAGTGCCGCCGATGCCATCCTGGCCGGTGGCAGCGACGCAGGGGTGTTGCCCATCTCCATCGCCGGCTTCAACGTGATGGGAGCCCTCTCCACCCGCAACGACGACCCGGCCGGAGCCTGCCGTCCCTTTGACGCCGATCGGGATGGCTTCGTGATAAGTGAAGGCGCAGCCGTGCTGATAGTTGAGGATTTGGACCACGCCCTGGCCCGTGGCGCGACCATCCACGCCGAAATCGTGGGCTATGGCACGTCGGTGGATGCGAACCACATGGCGGCTCCCCTGGAGACGGGTGACGGCGCGCGCCTGGCAATGCAAAATGCCCTGGACCGCGCCGGGCTGGAGCCGGAAGCCGTTGATTACCTCAACGCTCACGGCACCAGCACCCGCCTCAACGACGTGGCCGAGACCCGGGCCATCAAAACCGTGTTGGGCGAACACGCCTACGACGTGGCCGTCAGTTCTACCAAGTCTATGACCGGGCACTTGCTGGGTGGCGCTGGCGCGTTGGAGGCGCTGATTTGCGTAAAAGTGTTAGAAGATGGTATTATTCCCCCGACGATTAACTACGAGACCCCCGATCCGGATTGTGACCTGGACTACGTGCCCAACGAAGCCCGGCGGGCCGACGTTCGGGTTGCAATGTCAAACTCCTTCGGTTTTGGGGGCCACAACGCCTGTGTGGTCCTGCGCCGATACGAACCAGTCTGAGGGATCGACCCCGGCGGAAGCCAGGGGTAGCGATTTGCATACGCGCCGGGTGACTGCTCAGGCGACTGGCACCTACGTCTGAGTAGCTTGACAATGTCACATTTGTCATTGCGAGCATCCGAAGGATGCGAAGCAATCTCCTACGATGCATTGTGGCGATTGCTTACCCCGTTCGGGGCACAGGTACCCCGTTCGGGGCACAGGTACCCCGTTCGGGGCACAGGT
>JAJRXB010000259.1 GCA_024276515.1 Chloroflexota bacterium | reverse complement strand
AGGTATAGAGGATGGCCGGGCCGGGGAAGGGCGGGCCGAAGGGCTCTACGGTGGCCTGGGGGTAGTAGCGCCCGGCCAGATCGCGCACGGCCTCGGTCTCGGGCATGACGAACAGGGCCGCGCCCCGGGGGCCAGAGGTGCCCAGCGGGAAGAGATTGGTGGGGTCGAACACGGTGTAGTCGCGCACCCCGGGGGCCAGGAATTGGGTGGTCAGGTGATTGGCCAGCAGCGGATCAACGTACAGCTCGTAGTCACCGGCCAGGCGCTTCATCTCGTGGGCCAGCCGGGTCTCGGCCGTGGAGAAGGCATTCCACGAAGCGAAGTCGTGAGCCTGTCGCCCGAAATAGGTGTGGGCGTTCAGCCCGCCGACCACGGCCAGCAGGGAGAGCAGCGCGATCAGCCCGGTCTTCCCCGCCCAGCGCCCCAGCACCCGCCGGCCCTCGGCGGCGAACAGGGCCAGGGGCACACAGGCCAACAGGTAGGCGGCCGGCAGCGCGCCGATGGCCCGCAGCGATTGGGGGGCCTCGAAGGGCAGGGAGAACACGCCAGCGCCCAGCATGATCGCCCACCACACCACCAGCAGGGCCAGGCGAGGGTGGCGCACCCGGTACAGGCTGTAGGCCAGGCCCATCACGAACAGGACGCCGGTCACGTCGTCCAGCTCCGGCTCGCCGGGCAGGTTGTGCCGGCCGTTGGGGTCGCCGCGATAGTTGAACATCAGCGCGTGTTTGGCGGCGTTGGCGACCACGTTGCGCCAGGCCTGGGCATTGACCCCGTCGCGGAAGACCGAGGTCTTGCGGGTGCGCGCCCAGAACACGTCGGGGTGGCTCAGGGCGAACTGGGCCACCGGGGCCACGCTCAGCAGCGTGCCCAGGGCAAAAACCAGGATGAGTAACGAGTAACGAGTGATGAGCAAATCCCGGGATCGGCCACGCGCCCGCCGCCACAGGGTGGCGAACAGGATGGTCAACAGGAACGAAACGACGACGAGGGGGAACAGCCGGAACGAAGCGTAGAAGCACAGCCCGTAGCCCAGGGCCACCCCGGCCCAGGCGAAGTCGGTCAGGCGGGCGGTGCGCAGGGCACGCAGCAGCAGCCAGACGGTCAGCAGGGCGAAGAAGGGGGTGGTGACGCCGTGGATACCCAGGCGGCTGAAGTTGACGTCCCAGCGGGACACGGCCAACAGGAAAGCAAAGGCCAGCGCCACCCGCCGCTCGAACAGCTCGCGGGCGGCCAGGTAGCCCACGATCACCGTCCCCAGCCCGAAGGCCACCGTCACCGCCCGGATGGACAGCGTGCTGACGCCGAACAGCCCGAAGGACACGGCGATCAGGTACAGGAAGTGGGCGGGCAGGTTGGTTGATTCCACGTACACCGGCCAATAGCCGGGCTGGCTCAGGATGCGCAGCACCTGCAGGCCGTTGTCGGCCTCGTCGTACCACGTGCCATAGGGCAACGAGCCGAAGCGGTAGAGGCGCATGAAAACGGCCACGGCCAGGGTGAGCAGGAGGGCGTAGAGCGTGGGGCGGGGGACGTGGAGCGTGAAGCGTGAGACGTGAAACGTGAAACGTGAAACGTGAAACGTGAAACGTGACCGGTCGGCGGGGGGCGGCTGGCGGGTCTCTTCCAGCAGGTAGGCGGCAGCGACGAACACGGCCACGCTGGTGAGGTGCAGGAACCAGGCCCGGCCCGGGGCCACGTCGCCGCTGAACAGGCGCAGGGCAGCGACGGCGGCCAGCCCCGAGGTCACGAGCAGGATGAGGGCCTGCAGGCCCGAAAAGGAGAGAACACGCTCGGCCAGACTTCCGAAGTCTCTGGAGACTTCGGAAGTCGGCGCCAGCGTCAGGCGGTGGTGGCGGAAGGCGTAGAGGAACACGCCCACGGCCACGCCGTAGACGATGAGGCCGTCGGTGAGGTGTCCGTTGGCAAAATAGCCCTGGGCGACCAGGCCGAGGGCCATGGCCGCCAGGGCCAAAACCAGGTTGGTGATCTTGCGTCGTTCTCGCATTTCACTCGTTACTGGTTACTGGTT